>JBBSRD010000160.1:0-7299 GCA_038243415.1 Actinomycetales bacterium
CGACGAGCCGATCGCCTTCGACGGCTACCTCGACGTGGAGGTGCCGGCCTCCGAGGTGGGCCTCGGCGAGGCGTTCACCTACCGGGTGCCCATCGAGCGCGCCCACATGGAGGAGGACACCGGCAAGTCGCTGCACGTCGGCGGGGCCACCGGGCGCATCCACGGCGCCGACCACTCCCTCGTGGACTACAACCGCGCCGGCATCCCCCTGATCGAGATCGTCACCCGCCCCATGACGGGCACCGGCCCGCGCGCCGGCGAGGTGGCCCGCGCCTACGTCGCGACGCTGCGGGACCTCATCGCCGGGCTCGGGGTCTCCGACGTGAAGATGGAGCAAGGCTCGATGCGCTGCGACGTCAACCTGTCCCTGCGGGCGGGCCCCGACGCCGAGCTGGGCACCCGCACCGAGACGAAGAACGTCAACTCGCTCCGCTCGGTCGAGCGCGCGGTCCGCTACGAGGCGGGGCGCCACGCCGGCGTGCTGCTCGCCGGCGGCTCGATCCTCCAGGAGACCCGGCACTGGCACGAGGACACCGGGCTGACCACCGCCGGGCGCGTGAAGTCCGACGCCGAGGACTACCGCTACTTCCCCGAGCCGGACCTCGTGCCCGTGGCACCGGACCCGGCGTGGGTGGAGGAGCTGCGCGCCACGCTGCCCGTGGCGCCGGCGGTGCGCCGCGCCCGGCTCCAGGAGGCGTGGGGCCTGACCGACAAGGAGCTGCGCGACGTCGTCAACGCCGGCGCCCTCGACCTCGTCGAGGCCACCGTCACCGCCGGCACCACCCCGGGCGCCGCCCGGAAGTGGTGGACGGGTGAGCTCACCCGCCAGGCGGGGGAGAAGGGCGTCGCGCTCGCGGACGTCGGAGCCACCCCGGCGCAGGTCGCCGAGCTGCAGGCGCTCGTGGACGTGGGCCAGCTCAACGACAGGCTGGCGCGCCAGGTCCTCGAGGGCGTGGTGGCCGGCGAGGGCTCCCCGACCGACGTGATGACCGACCGCGGGTTGGTGGCCATGAACGACGACGGCCCGCTCATCGCCGCCGTCGACGAGGCCCTGGCCGGCCAGCCGGACGTCGCCGAGAAGATCCGCTCCGGCAAGGCCGCGGCGGCCGGCGCGATCGTCGGCGCGGTGATGAAGGCGACCCGCGGCCAGGCGGACGCCGCCAGGGTCCGCGAGCTGGTCCTCGAGAGGGTGGGGGCCTGAGGCGTGCGCCTCGTGCTGCTGCGCCACGGGCAGACCCCCTCCAACGTCACCCACGCGCTGGACACCCTGGTCCCCGGGCCGGGCCTGACCGACCTCGGCGCTGCCCAGGCCGCTGCCGTGCCCGCGGCGCTGGCTGCGGCCGGCATCGTGGTGGACACCGTGTGGGCCTCGACGGCGCGCCGCGCCCAGGAGAGCGCCCGCCCGCTGGCCGACCTCCTGGGCGTCGAGGTCGGTGTCCTGGACGGGCTGCGCGAGATCGAGGCCGGTGAGCTGGAGATGCGCACCGACGAGGACGCCGTGCGCCGCTACGTGGAGAACACGATGGCCTGGGGCGCGGGTGACCTCTCCGCGAGGCTCCCCGGCGCGCAGGACGGCGCCGCGATGATGGCCCGCTTCGACGCCGCCGTCGCGGAGGTCGTCGCGGGCGACCCCGGGACCGCGGTGGTGGTCAGCCACGGAGCGGCCATCCGCCTGTGGTCGGCGCTGAGGATCACGGGCGTCGACGTCGCCACGATGTCGCAGCGGTGGATGGAGAACACCGGTGCGGTGGTCTTCGAGGGTGCGCCCGGTGCGGGCGGTGCCGGTGACGATCGACCGTGGCGCCTGGTCGACTGGCACGGGCAGGCGCTGGGCGGCGAGAGCCTGACGCCGCGGCCGGACGAGGAGGGCCCCGTCGCACCGCCCTTCGACCGCTCGCTGCCCGGAGGAGCCTCAGCGGTCGAGGAGTGAGATCAGGTCGACGGTGATGCCCTCACTGAGGGGCACGGCCAGTCGAGCCTGGTGCGGCCGTCGAGCGGGGAGTCCGTGCGCGCGACACGCCGCAGGATGCTGCACCGGCTCCCCGTTCGGCCGGCAGACATCGCACCAGCTCCCCGCTCGACGCCCCGAGCGCCGGGTGTCGGCGGTCTCCGAGCACGCCTGAGGCCGCCGGAGACCCAGCGGCGCTCAGCTCAGGTGACCGCTCGCACCTTCCGCGGCATCGCCAGCGTCGCGAGCAGCCCCACGGCCGTGATCCCGGCGCTCACCCCGAACGCGGCCTGGAAGGAGACCGCGTCGGTCAGGGCTCCTGCCACGAGCGGCCCGATGATGGCGCCCAGGTCCGAGGACATCTGGAACACCGCGACCACCTTGCCGCTGCGCTCCGGCGCCACGTCGCCGACCACAGAGGCCGGCGCCGAGGCGAGCAGCGAGGCGGCCAGCCCGTAGAGGGCCATCGAGAGCAGGAAGACCACCGTGGTGGCCGGCAGGACCAGCAGCACCAGCGCCCCGGTGCCGATCGCGGTCCCCAGGAGCATCGACGGGCGGCGCCCCCACGTGTCCGCGAGACGCCCGGCGCGCAGCAGCCCCAGCGCCTGGGCGGCCGAGCCCGCCAGAAGGCCCGCCCCGGCCCACGCGACGCCGCGACCGAGGTCCTCGACGACGTAGAGCGGCACGAGGGAGTTCCGGACCCCGAAGAGCATCCAGCCCACGCCGAGGTTGACCACCAGCGCGGCGAGGTAGGCCCGCGAGCGCAGGGCCGCGCGCAGGGGGCTGGGCGCATCGGGGTCGGCGGCGGGGGGCGCGTCGGGCTCATCGGCCGGCGCCGGGCCGCGCGTGCGAGCGTCCTTCAGCGCCACCACGGCCACGACGGCGGCGACGACGAGCGTCCCGGCGTACACCCCGAACGGCAGGCGGGGGGAGAGCGCGGTGAGGAACCCGCCGATCGCGGGGCCCGCGATGCCGCCCATGATGAAGCCGCCCTGGTAGGTCGCCGCGGCCCGCCCGCGCGCGTGCGGCGGGGCGACCCGCAGCAGCAGCGACAGCGCGGCGATGGTGAACATGGCGCTGCCGACCCCGCCGCCGGCGCGCAGCGCCAAGAACAGCGGGTAGGTCCCGGCGAGGCCGGCCAGGCCCGTCGTCACCGCGACGATCAGCAGGCCAGCGGTGAGCACGAGGCGCTCGCCGAACCGCTCCACCAGGGCCCCGCCCCCGAAGGCGGAGACGAAGCGGAAGAGCGCGAACGCGCTGACCGCCACCCCGATCGCGGTGGTGCCCACGCCGTAGTCGCGGGCGAACAGCGGGATGGCGGGCGCCACGATGCCGAAGCCGAGCGCCACGACGAAGGCGATGACGGCCAGGACCCAGACCTCGCGGGGCAGGGCGACCCGCTCGCGGGGTTCGGTGGAGGGCACGGACGTCGATGCTGTCACGCAGCCCCGCCCCGAGCGTCTGCGCCGCAGCGCCGAGCCTGGCCGCTGTGGCGCGGCTAGCCTCCGCGACGTGGCGTTGCGGGCGGACCTGGTCCTCGAGGGCGGCGGCGTGCGGGGCCTCGCGCTCGTGGGCGCCGTCACCGGGCTCGCCGAGGCCGGCTACGGCGTGGCCCGGGTGGCGGGCACGTCGGCCGGGGCGGTCGTGGCCGCGGTGGTCGCCGCGCTGGGCAGCGCCGACGAGCCGCTGGACCGTCTCGCGGACGTCGCGCTGACCCTGGACGTCTCCAGGATCCCCGAGCGGGGCGCCGTCGGGCGGGCGCTGGGGCCGCTGGGGGTCCTCGCCGACGCCGCCAACGTCCTGCGCCGCGACGGCGCGCGCGACGGCCGATACCTGCGCTCGTGGCTGGGCGGGGTGCTCGGTGACCTGGGGGTGGAGACCTTCGGCGACCTGGAGCTGGACGGGGCCGACGCCGAGGGCTTGCCGCCCGGTAGGCGCTGGTCCCTGCTGGTCACGGCCAGCGACGTCTCGCGCCGGCGCACCGCGGTCTTCCCCGAGGACTACCCCCGCTACGGCCTGGACCCCGCCGAGCAGCCCGTCGTCGACGCGGTGCTCTCGTCCGGGGCGATCCCGGGCCTCTTCGTCCCGGGCCGCCTCGAGCTGCCGGGCGGGGAGACGGCGACCCTGCTCGACGGTGGCCTGCTCGTGAACTACCCGATCGAGGTCTTCGACCGCCGCGACGGGCTCGCCCCGCGGTGGCCCACCTTCGGGGTGGTGCTCGCCGGCGAGGACGACGCCCCGAGGACCCGCCGCGTCGCCGGGCCCGTGGCCCTGGCCCGCGCGACGGTCTCGACGGTGCTGCAGGCCCCGGTCACCGCGCTGGTGGAGGACCCGGCCGTGCTCGCCCGCACCATCACGGTGCCGGTCGGGGACGTCGGCTTCTCCGACTTCGAGATCGGGGCCGCTGCGCAGCGCCGGCTGCTCGCCTCCGGGCGTGACGCCGCTCGGGGTTTCCTGGTCGGGTGGGACCCCGACGCCCACCGGCGGGCCCGACGCAGCGGCTGACGGCACGATGGGCGTCATGGCCGACTCCGCGAGCGCCCCGAGGGACCAGCACCCGACCACGACCGGCGAGCCCGTCCTCGTCACCGTCGCCGACCAGGGCTTCATCGACGAGCTCGATCCACCGGACGGCGTCGAGCTGCGCTACTGGGGCGTCGACGTCCCCGCCAGCGAAGCCCTCGGCGACGACGCGGAGCGGGTGCGTGCGGTGGTGCTGCCCTACGGCGCCGGCTCGCACGAGCTGCACCACCTCGCCGACCTCCCCTCGCTCACCCTCGTGCAGTCGCTGTCCGCCGGCGTCGACCCCGTGGTCGGGAGGCTGCCCGACGGGGTGGGGCTCGCCAACGGGGCGGGCGTGCACGACGCCTCCACGGCCGAGCTGGCGGTCGGCCTGGTCCTCTCCTCGCTCCGGGGCCTGGACGAGGCGTTGCGCGACCAGGACCAGGCGCGCTGGCACCCGGTCAGCCGCACGTCGCTGGCTGACTCCCGCGTGCTGCTGCTCGGCGTCGGGGGCCTCGGCTCGGCCGTCGCGCGCCGGCTGCGGCCCTTCGAGGTGGAGATCACGCGGGTGGGCCGCACCGCCCGGAGCGACGACGACGGTCTGGTGCACGCACCGGACGAGCTTCCCGCCCTGCTGCCCCACGCCGACGTCGTGATCGTCAGCCTGCCCCTGGACGACTCGACGCGCGGCATCGTCGACACCGGCTTCCTCGCCGCGATGCCGGGGCAGTCGCTGCTCGTCAACGTCGGTCGAGGACCGCTGGTGGACACCGACGCGCTCGTCGCCGAGCTGAGGCGCGGCCGGCTGCGTGCGGCGCTCGACGTCACCGACCCCGAGCCCCTGCCCAGCAGCCACCCCCTCTGGGGGCTGCCCGGCGTGATCATCACTCCCCACATCGGCGGTGGGTCATCTTCCTGGCGACCCCGCGCGCTGGCGCTGATCCGGGCCCAGCTGCGCTGCATCGCGAGCGGAGGCGGACCGGTGAACGAGGTCTCCGCCACCTGACCCGGTGCGGCCCGCCAGGTCGATGCCTCGCGGACCTGGGGATCGACGTCCGTGGTGAGCGACGTGGTGGGCTCCTGAACCCCGCTGCCTAAACTCCTGCGTCATGACCACCGCGCCAGCCCGCCCTGCCGTCGACATCAAGCCCCGCAGCCGCGACGTCACCGACGGCCTCGAGAAGGCCGCCTCGCGCGGGATGCTGCGCGCCGTGGGCATGGGCGACGCCGACTTCGCCAAGCCGCAGATCGGCGTCGCGTCGTCCTGGAACGAGATCACGCCCTGCAACCTCTCCCTGGACCGTCTCGCCAAGGCCGCCAAGGTCGGCGTCCACGACGCGCAGGGCTTCCCGCTGGAGTTCGGCACGATCTCCGTCTCCGACGGGATCTCCATGGGCCACGAGGGCATGCACTTCTCGCTGGTCTCCCGCGAGGTCATCGCCGACTCCGTCGAGACCGTCATGATGGCCGAGCGCCTCGACGGCTCCGTGCTGCTGGCCGGCTGCGACAAGTCGCTGCCGGGGATGCTCATGGCCGCCGCCCGCCTCGACCTCGCGAGCGTCTTCCTCTACGCCGGCTCGACGCTGCCCGGCAGCGCCACGCTGTCCGACGGCGAGGAGCGCGAGGTGACCATCATCGACGCCTTCGAGGCGATCGGGGCGTGCGCCCGCGGGCTGATGAGCCGGGCCGACGTCGACACCATCGAGCGCGCCATCTGCCCCGGCGAGGGGGCGTGCGGCGGCATGTACACCGCCAACACCATGGCCTCGGCGGCGGAGGCGCTCGGGATGTCCCTGCCCGGCTCGGCCGCGCCGCCCGCGCCGGACCGTCGCCGCGACGGCTACGCCAAGGCCTCCGGGGAGGCGGTCGTCCGCCTCATCGAGAAGGGCATCACCGCCCGCGACATCATGACGAAGGAGGCGTTCGAGAACGCCATCTCCGTGGTCATGGCCCTCGGCGGCTCCACCAACGCGGTGCTCCACCTCCTCGCCATCGCCCACGAGGCGGACGTGGACCTGACGCTGGCGGACTTCGACCGCATCGGCTCCCGCGTCCCCCACCTGGCCGACGTCAAGCCGTTCGGGCGCCACGTCATGACCGACGTGGACCGCATCGGCGGCATCCCCGTGGTCATGCGCGCCCTGCTCGACGCCGGGCTGCTGCACGGCGACTGCCTCACCGTGACGGGCCGGACGATGGCCGAGAACCTCGCCGACATCGCCCCGCCCGACGCCGACGGCGTCGTGGTGCGCGCCATGGACAAGCCCATCCACCGCACCGGCGGGCTGACGATCCTCTCCGGGTCCCTCGCCCCGGGCGGCGCGGTGGTGAAGTCCGCGGGCTTCGAGTCCGACGTCTTCGAGGGCGTCGCGCGGGTCTTCGACGGCGAGCGGGCCGCCATGGACGCCCTGGAGGACGGCTCGATCGTCGCGGGCGACGTGGTGGTCATCCGCTACGAGGGCCCCAAGGGCGGTCCGGGCATGCGCGAGATGCTCGCGATCACCGGCGCCATCAAGGGTGCCGGGCTCGGCAAGGACGTGCTGCTCCTCACCGACGGGCGCTTCTCCGGCGGGACCACCGGCCTGTGCGTCGGGCACGTGGCCCCCGAGGCCGTGGACGCGGGGCCCATCGCGTTCGTGGCCGACGGCGACCGGATCCGCCTCGACGTGACCGCGAAGCGGCTCGACGTGCTGGTCGACGGGGCGGAGCTGGCGCGCCGCGCCGAGGGCTTCGAGCCGCCGGCGCCGCGCTACACCCGCGGCGTGCTGGCGAAGTACCGCCGACTGGTGGGCTCGGCCTCCTACGGCGCCGTCCTGGACTGAGCCGGTCGACGCTCGCGGGTCTCCACG
>JBBSRD010000161.1:0-7284 GCA_038243415.1 Actinomycetales bacterium
GTACCCGGTGACCTGGTAGCCCCACGAGCCGCCGAAGGGGTGCTCGGCGACGGGCAGCAGCTCCACGTGGGTGAAGCCGGTGGCGGTGACGTGCTCCACGAGCGCGTCAGCGGCCTCCCGATAGTCGAGCCCCTGGCGCCACGAGCCCAGGTGGACCTCGTACACGCTCAGCGGACCGGTGTGGGGGTCGCTCGCGGAGCGCGCGGTCATCCAGTCGTCGTCGCTCCAGACGTGCTCGGACTCGTCCACGACGGACGCCGTCGCCGGCGGGACCTCCGTGGCGCGCGCCATCGGGTCGGCCTTCTCGACCCAGCCGCCCCCCTGCGTCTGGATGGCGTACTTGTACGCGGCCCCCTTGCCCACGTGGGGCAGGAAGACCTCCCACACCCCCGACGAGCCCATCGAGCGCATCATCGAGCGGCGACCGTCCCAGCCGTTGAAGTCCCCGATCACCCGGACCGCGCGGGCGTGCGGGGCCCACACGGCGAAGGACGTGCCCACGACGTCGCCCATGGGGCCCGTCCAGCGGCGCACGTGCGCGCCGAGCACCCCCCACAGCTCCTCGTGGCGGCCCTCGGCGACGAGGTGGAGGTCGAACTCGCTGATGGTCGGCAGGTAGCGGTACGGGTCGTCGACGACGGACGTCTCCGGCCCGCGCGTGACCTCCAGGCGGTAGTCCGTGACGTCGTCGCCGGGCAGCACGCCCACCCACACGCCCTCGGCCTCGTGGCTCAGCTCGGTCCGGCTCCCACCCTCGGTGAGGGCGACCACGCTGTCGGCGAAGGGCGCCAGCGCGCGCAGCGTCACCACGGCGCGGGCGTCGGCGACGGCCCCGGAGCCGGGGGGGACCTCGGCCGGCGCCGAGGCGTCGCCGGAGGAAGAGATCCCCGACGGCGGCGGCCCGTCGGTGGCCGAGCCGCCCACCAGGTCGACGTGACCGCCCAGGACGCTGTGCGGCGAGGAGTGCTCGCCGGCGCCGATCCGGTACAGGTCGCTGGCCGCGACGGGGCGCGGCGCGGGACCCGTGGCAACGGGCGTGGGGGCAGCGTCGGTGGGGCTCATGGGGTCAGCCTCGCAGGTGTCGGGTGTCGTGGGGGCGGGGCCGTCGGCGAGCAGCCGCCGGACCGCGCCCAGCGGCACGGCCAGCCACTCGGGGCGGTTCCGGGTCTCGTAGACGACCTCGTAGACGGCCTTGTCGAGCTCGAGGGCCTCGAGCAGCTCGCGGCGCTCGCGGGGGTCCGCTCCGGTGGACGCGGCGTAGCCCCGGCAGAAGGCGTCCGCGGCCTCCTG
Organism: Actinomycetales bacterium; assembly: GCA_038243415.1. Classification (GTDB taxonomy): domain Bacteria; phylum Actinomycetota; class Actinomycetes; order Actinomycetales; family Quadrisphaeraceae; genus CADCUY01. The sequence continues at coordinate 1,291 of JBBSRD010000161.1, forward strand.
GCGCCACGCGGCGGCGGCGTCCTCGCCGGTCCCCGTCCGCACCGCGGTGGCCGCGGCGTAGTCGAAGGAGCGCAGCATGCCCGCGACGTCGCGCAGCGCGACGTCGGGACGGGTCCGCTCAGCGAGGGGTCGCAGGGGCTCCCCCTCGAAGTCCAGCAGCACCCAGCCGTCCGCCGGGGAGTGCAGGACCTGACCCAGGTGGTAGTCGCCGTGGACCTGCTGGAGCACCAGGTCGTCGCCGGCGGCCTCCAGGGCGTCCGCGCTGCGCTGCAGGCGCAGGTGCAGGGCCTCGGCGTGCTCCCCCAGGGAGGGAGCCGCGCCGACGGCCCAGGCGACGCGCTCACGGAGGGCCGCGACGAGCGCGGCGCGCTCCTCCGGGCCCGCAGCGGCGGTCGGCAGGGCGCGCGCCAGGGCGGCGTGCACCTCCCCGGTCGCCGCGCCGAGCGCGCGGGCGCCGTCGGCGAAGCTGGTCCCGGACTCAGCCCGGCCCAGCGCCTCGCGCCAGGCGTCCTGCGCCCCGGCCACGAACTCCGCGGCCACCGCGAGGTGACCGCTGACGACGGCGCCGCCGGCGTCGGGCCAGGTCCCCGAGAGCCAGCCCACGGGCGTCGGGATGCGGTCGCAGCCCACCTCGGCGAGCGCGGCCTGCTCCACGACGACGGGGTTGTCCCCGGCGTCGAGGACGCGGAAGACCTTGACCATCACCGGGGCCCCGGCGCCGGGCGGGCTGACGATGATCGAGGTGTTGGACTGCTCGCCGCTCAGCACCTTCGACGGGGCGTCGCGGGGCGGGGCGCTCGCGCCGGCCGCCAGGTGGCCGGCAGCGGTCGCGGAGCCGTCCTGGCCAGCGCTCCCACCGGCCAGCAGGTCGCAGAGCGCCGCGACGAACGCCGGGTCGTGGGGGCCGTCGGTGACGCGCCACGCGGCGTCGCCGTCAGCGAGGCGCATGACCTCTGCAGCGCTGTCGGCGCTCCCCCCGCCGTCGCCGCGCCGGTACACCAGCGGCACGGACAGCAGCTGCGGCTCACCGGCCGGGGCGACCACCACGGTGTGGAGGACGACCTGCTCGTCCTGGGAGGCGGACAGCACCACGCTCGAGCGCAGCGCCGGCTCGCCGGCCTCGGCGCCCTTGGCAGGGAACCAGCGCTGCTGGGGGAGCCAGCGGGCCAGGCCGGACCTCCACTGGCCGTCGCCGATCGGCGGGCCGCTCACAGGGCCACCGGCTGCTCGCCAGCGGCGGCCGCGGTGGGGGGCCCGAGCGGGGTGATCTCCACGACGTGGGCGCTGCGGCCGGGGCCGAGCTTGACGTAGGCGTCGGCCCACCAGGTGAAGGTCTCGCCGGTGAGGAGGTCGCGGGCGGTGAAGGGGGCGGTGGGCTCGAGGCCGAGCGCGGCGACGTCGAGGTGGATCGTCGTCTCCCGTGTGGCGTGCGGGTCGAGGTTGACCGCCACGAGCACGCAGTCGGCCTTGCCGGTGGGGGAGTGCTCAGCGGGCACGCGCCGGGAGTAGACCAGCGTGCACGGGTCGTCCGCGGTGTGCAGCGTGAGCCCGCGCAGGCGCTGCAGGGAGGGGTGCTCGCGGCGGATGCGGTTCAGCGCCGTGAGCAGCGGGGCCAGCGAGGTGCCGGCGGCGATCGCCCCGGCGTAGTCGCGCGGGCGGTACTGGTACTTCTCGTTGTCGACCTGCTCCTCGGCGCCGGGCCGGGCGACGTTCTCCACGAGCTCGTAGCCGGAGTAGATGCCGTACGTCGGCACGGCGGTGGCCGCGATGATCGCCCGGAGGGAGAAGGCCGCCGGACCCCCGTACTGCATGTCGGGGGTGAGGATGTCGTGGGTGGTCGGCCAGAAGCTCGGCCGCAGGTAGTGCGCGGTGCCGTCGACCTCCTGCAGGGCGTCGGCCGGGCCCGAGCTGACCTCCTCGAGGTACTCGCCCAGCTCCTCGGCGCCGGTGCGCCAGGTGAAATAGGTGTACGACTGCGTGAACCCCACCGCGGCGAGCTCGCGCATCATCGCCGGCTTGGTGAACGCCTCCGAGAGGAAGACCACGTCCGGCGCCTCCTCGCGGACCTTGGCCATCAGCCACGCCCAGAACTGCACCGGCTTGGTGTGCGGGTTGTCGACGCGGACCAGGGTCACGCCGTGGCTGACCCACAGCAGGACGATGCGCAGGATCTCGGCGGCGAGGCCCTCGGGGTCGGTGTCGAAGCTGACGTTGTAGATGTCCTGGTACTTCTTCGGGGGGTTCTCCGCGTAGGCGACGGTGCCGTCCACGCGGTGGGCGAACCACTCCGGGTGCTCGGTGACCCACGGGTGGTCCGGGGAGGCGTTGAGGGCGAGGTCCATCGCCACCTCCATGCCGAGGCCGTTGGCGCGCTCGACGAAGGCCCGCATGTCGTCCCAGGTGCCGAGGTCCGGGTGGATCGCGTCGTGCCCGCCGTCGCTGGAGCCGATGCCGTAGGGCGATCCCGGATCGCCGGGACCGGCGTCCAAAGTGTTGTTCGGGCCCTTGCGGAACGCCGTGCCGATGGGGTGGACGGGCAGGACGTAGGCGACGTCGAAGCCCATCGCGGCGATCTCCGGCAGGCGCTCGGCAGCCGTGGCCAGGGTGCCGGACGTCCAGGTGCCGGTGCTCTCGTCGTAGGTGGCGCCCACGGAGCGGGGCACGAAGGAGTACCAGGACCCGAACAGGGCGCGCTCGCGCTCGACGAGCAGGTCGCGGGGGGCGTCGCGGGAGAGCAGGTCGCGCAGCGGCAGCGCGGCCAGCGCGGCGACCACGCTCGACGACGTGGCGGCGGCCAGGCGCACGGGCGCCGGACGCGTGTCGTCGCGCAGCGCGGCGACGGCGCCGCGCAGGTGCTCGACGTCCTCGTGCGCGCGCCCCTCGAGCGCGGAGGCGCGCTCGAGCACGGCGGCGCCCTCGGTGAGCACCAGCTCCACGTCGATGCCGGCGGGCACCTTGATGCTCGCGGCGTGCTCCCACGAGGCGTACGGGTCCGACCAGGCGTCGACCCGGAACTGCCAGGCGCCGGTGGCGTCGGGGACGAGGAACGCCTCGAACCGGTCGGTGCCCTCGGCGAGCAGCGTCATGCGCGACGAGGAGTGGTCCGAGCCGTCGGGGGCGATGAGCACGGCGGTCGCGCCCAGCGCGTCGTGGCCCTCACGGAAGACCGTGGCCCGCACCGGGACGGCCTCGCCGACCACCGCCTTCGCGGGCCACAGACCTCCCTGGACGGTGGGCGCGACGTCGACGACGGGGATCCGGCCGACCTTGCTGCGGGCCGCCGCGGCGGCGTCGGGGGTCTTCTTCGCCGCCGACGCCCGGGGCGTCGCCGGGCCCTTCGTCGCGGCCGGCTTCCTCGGCGCAGCCTTCACCCGCGGCTTCTTCACCGGGGCGTCGGCCCCGAGGGTCGCCTCGGGGGTCTCGGGGGCGGTCTGGTCGGTGGTGGGGGCCTCGCTCACGGGGACGAACCTACCGAGGCCGCCCTCGGGTGCGCAGCGGCTCACCCGCGCGGGTGCCCCCGGCGGGCGAGAGGAGGAGAGGTGGTCGACGTGGCACCAGCACCCGCTGCGCACCGCTACGGTGACCCATCGTGAGAGCCATCCGCCGGTTCACCGTGCGCACCGTCCTGCCCTCCGCGCTGAGCCCCCTCGGGGACCTCGCGCTCAACCTCCGCTGGTCGTGGCACCCGCCCACGCGTGCGCTCTTCGCCGAGCTGGACCCCCAGCGCTGGGACGAGGTGCGCCACGACCCCATCGCCCTCCTCGGCGCGCTCGGTCCCGACGCGCTGGAGACCGCCGCGAAGGACAAGGCGTACGTCAAGCGGGTCAAGGCCGCGGGCGCGGACCTGGAGGAGTACCTCACCGCGAAGCGCTGGTACCAGCAGCAGGCGAGATCGGCCGACATGCCGCCGGCGATCGCCTACTTCTCCGCCGAGTACGGCATCACCTCGGTGCTGCCCCAGTACTCCGGCGGCCTCGGCATCCTCGCCGGGGACCACCTCAAGGCGGCCTCCGACCTCGGCGTGCCCGTCGTCGGCGTCGGGCTGCTCTACAAGACCGGCGACTTCGCCCAGGGGTTCTCCGCCGACGGCTGGCAGACCGAGACGTACCCCGTCCAGGGTCCCGACGGCCAGCCGCTGACGCTGCTGCGCGAGGCCGACGGCACCGCCGCGCTGGTCTCCGTCCAGCTGCCCGACGGCCGCACCCTCGACGCGCACGTCTGGCGCGTCGACGTCGGGCGCGTGCCGCTGCTCCTGCTCGACTCCGACGTCCCCAGCAACGACGAGGCCGCCGCGGGCATCACCGACCGCCTGTACGGCGGCGGCGGTGACCACCGCCTCCAGCAGGAGATGCTCCTGGGCATCGGCGGGGTGCGGGCGCTCCGCCTGCACGCCCGCCTCACCGGCGGCCCCGTCCCCGGCGTCTACCACTGCAACGAGGGCCACGCCGGGCTGCTCGGGCTCGAGCGGGTCCGCGAGCTCGTCGCCGACGGTGTCGAGCTGGACACCGCTTTCGAGGCCGTGCGTGCCGGCACCGTCTTCACCACCCACACCCCCGTGCCCGCAGGCATCGACCGCTTCGGCATCGAGCAGGTCCGCCGCTACCTGGGCGACTCCGGGGTGCTCGCCGGCGTGCCGATCGAGGCGGTCCTGCCGCTCGGGCGCGAGGACTACGCCGGTGGTGACCCGGGCGTGTTCAACATGGCCGTCATGGGCTTCCACCTCAGCCAGCGCGCCAACGGCGTGTCCGCGCTGCACGGCGAGGTCAGCCGGGGCATGTTCTCCGCGCTGTGGCCGGGCTTCGACGCCGCCGAGAGCCCCATCACGTCGATCACCAACGGCGTCCACGCCCCCACCTGGGTGGACGAGCGGATCAGCTCCCTGCTGGAGGCCGCCGGCGGTGGCGACGACGTCTCGGACCAGGCCGGGGCGGCCCCCCGCCTCGACCCGGCGCAGCTGTGGGCGGTGCGCCGCGAGGTCCGCGAACAGCTCGTGCACGACGCCCGCGCCCGCGTGCGGGCCTCCTGGCTGAAGCGCGGCGCCTCCCCGGCCGAGCTCGGCTGGGTCGACGACGTGCTCGATCCCGACGTGCTGACCATCGGCTTCGCCCGCCGCGTGCCGACGTACAAGCGCCTCACCCTCATGCTGCGCGACCCCGCGCGGCTGAAGTCCCTGCTGCTGCACCCCACCCACCCCGTGCAGATGGTCATCGCCGGCAAGTCCCACCCCGCCGACGACTCGGGCAAGCGCCTCCTCCAGGAGATGGTGCAGTTCGCGGACGGCCACGACGTGCGCCACCGCATCGTCGTGCTGCCCGACTACGACATCGGCATGGCGCAGCTGCTCTACCCGGGCTGCGACGTGTGGCTGAACAACCCGCTGCGCCCCCTGGAGGCCTGCGGGACCTCGGGCATGAAGGCGGCCCTGAACGGGTGCCTCAACCTCTCCATCCTCGACGGCTGGTGGGACGAGTGGTTCGAGCCCGAGTTCGGCTGGGCCATCCCCACCGCCGACGGCGTCACCGACGAGACGCGGCGCGACGACCTCGAGGCCGCGGCGCTGTACGACCTCATGGAGCACCAGGTCGCGGCCCGGTTCTACGACCGTGACGGTGACGGCTTGCCGCAGCGCTGGCTGAAGATGGTCACCGAGACCCTGACGTCGTTGGCCCCCAAGGTCCAGGCCACCCGGATGGTCCAGGACTACGTGAACACCTTGTACGTCCCGGCGGCCACGGCGATGGCCTCGCTGTCGGCGAAGGGCTACGCGGGGGCGGCCGAGCTGGCGCGCTGGAAGGCCAGGGTCGCCAGCGCCTGGTCCGGCGTGCGCGTGGACCACGTGGACTCCGAGGGCGTGGGCGGCGCCCCCGAGGTCGGCGACACCCTCACCGTGTCGTCGTGGGTCTCCCTCGGTGGGCTGTCGCCCGACGACGTGGACGTGCAGGTGGTCCACGGCCGCGCCGGCGAGGACGACGAGCTGACCGAGACGACCGTGAC
>JBBSRD010000162.1:0-7270 GCA_038243415.1 Actinomycetales bacterium
AGGGGGAGCTCGCCGTCATCATCGGACGCGTCTGCAAGGACGTGCCGCGGGAGCGGGCCCACGAGGTGATCCTCGGCTACACCTGCGCGAACGACGTCACCGCCCGCGACTGGCAGAAGAGCGACGGGCAGTGGGCGCGCGCCAAGGGCTTCGACACCTCGTGCCCGCTCGGGCCCTGGATCGTCCCCGGGCTCGACGTGAGCGACCTCGCGATCACCACGCGGCTCGACGGCCAGGTGGTGCAGTCCGGGCGGACGTCCGACATGGTGTTCGACGTGCCGGACCTCATCGCCCACGTCAGCGCCGCCTTCACCCTCCTGCCCGGGGACGTGATCCTCACCGGCACGCCGCCGGGGGTCGGCCCCGTGACCGTCGGCCAGCGGGTCGAGATCGAGATCGAGGGCATCGGCACCCTCGCGAACACGGCGGTGGCGCGATGACCGAGCAGACACCCACCATCGCCACCAGGCCGTCTGGCGTGCGCGTGCGTTTCTGCCCCAGCCCCACCGGCGTCCCGCACGTCGGTCTGGTGCGCACCGCCCTGTTCAACTGGGCCTACGCCCGCCACACCGGCGGGAAGCTCGTCTTCCGCATCGAGGACACCGACGCCGCCCGCGACTCCGAGGAGAGCTACCACCAGCTCCTCGACGCCCTGCGGTGGATCGGGCTCGACTGGGACGAGGGCGTCGAGGTCGGCGGCCCGCACGAGCCCTACCGCCAGAGCCAGCGCGGTGACCTCTACGCCGACGTGCTCGCCCGCCTCCTTCAGGCCGGCCACCTCTACGAGGCGTTCTCCACCCCCGACGAGGTCGAGGCCCGCCACCGCGCCGCCGGGCGCGACCCCAAGCTGGGTTACGACGGCCACGACCGGTCCCTGACCGCCGAGGACCGTGCCGCGCTGCGCGAGCAGGGGCGCGAGCCGGTGCTGCGCCTGCGGATGCCCGACCACGACATCGTCGTCGACGACCTCGTCCGCGGTGAGATCACCTTCCCCGCGGGCGCCACCCCGGACCCCGTGCTCGCCCGGGCCGGCGGCGCGCCGCTGTACACGCTGGTCAACCCCGTCGACGACGCCGCCATGGGCATCACCCACGTGCTGCGCGGGGAGGACCTGCTCTCCTCCACCCCGCGCCAGGTGGCCCTGCACGAGGCCCTGACCGACATCGGCTTCTCGACCGGCGTCCCGAGGTTCGGGCACCTGCCCTACGTCATGGGCGATGGGAACCGGAAGCTCTCCAAGCGCGACCCCGAGTCCAGCCTCTTCGTCCTGCGCGAGCGCGGATTCCTCCCCGAGGGGCTGCTCAACTACCTCTCGCTCCTGGGGTGGGCGCTCTCCGGCGAGCAGCACGTCTTCCGCCGCGACGAGCTCGTCGCGGCCTTCGACATCACCGACGTGGTCGGGGCGCCGGCGCGCTTCGACCTCGCGAAGGCCGCCGCCATCAACGGCTCGCACGTGCGCCTGCTCGAGGCTGGGGACTTCTCCCGCCGCCTCGTCCCGTACCTGCAGGGCGCCGGCCTCGTGGGGGAGGAGCTCACCGAGGCTCAAGTGCAGGCGATCGAGGCCGCGGGCCCGCTGGTCCAGCCGCGCATCACGCTCCTGGGCGAGGCGCCCGGCATGCTCGGGTTCCTGCTGACGCCCGACGACGCCCTCGAGGTGGAGGGCGCCGCCCGCTCGAGCCTGCGCGAGGACGCCGGCGCCGTGCTCGACGCCGCGACGAGCGCCCTGGAGGCTCTGAGCGACTGGGAGGCCTCGGCGATCGAGGCGACGCTGCGCGAGGCGCTCGTCACCGGGATGGACCTCAAGCCGAAGGTGGCCTTCGGCCCGGTGCGCGTCGCCGTGACCGGCCGCAAGGTCTCGCCTCCGCTGTTCGAGTCCCTCGAGATCCTCGGACGGGTGAGCTCGCTGGCGCGGATCGCAGCCCTGCGTGCGAACCTGGAGGAGTGAGCTCGACGCCCCCGGCCGGCTACGGACCTCCCGCGCAGGCGGACGCTCCGCCAGCGGTCCTGCCGCCGCCCCCGCTACCCCTTCCGCCCCCTCCACCGACTGAGCCGCGCCCCTACACGCAGGTGCTGCGCGGGGTGCGCCACCGCTGGTGGCGTCCGCTGGTCTCCACCTCGGTGGTGCTCGTGGGCCTCGTCGCCGGGCTGGCGGTCACGGCGGTGGTCATCGCCGGAGGCATCTTCCTCGATCCAGGGCTCAGCATCGACGACCTGTCGGGCAACGCCGGGACCGCGGCGCTGCTGAGCACCTGGTGGGTCTTCCTCGTCAACAACCTCTTCCTCGCCGTCGGCACCCCCCTGGCCATGCTGGCCGTCTGGGCGGGGCACGCCTGGCGCCCGCGCTGGGTGCTGTCCGTGGTGGGGCGCCTGCGCTGGCGCTACCTCGGCGAGGCGGCGCTCATGTCGCTGGTCCTCTTCGGGCTCGCCACGGGGATCGCGTTCGCCGTCGACCCGGCCACCACGTGGGCCCCCGAGCGGGACGCCATGATCATCCTGGTCGCCGTGCTGCTCACCACGCCGTTCCAGGCCGCGGGGGAGGAGCTGATCTTCCGCGGGTGGCTCAGCCAGGCGCTCGGGTCCTGGTTCGCGGGGGCGCTGGTGGGGGCGGTCGTCGCCGGGGCGGCCTCCGCGTCGCTGTTCGCCCTCGCGCACGGGAGCCAGGGCCCGTGGCTGTTCGCCGACCGCTTCGCCTTCGGGGTGATCGCCTCGGTGCTGGCCTGGCGCACCGGCGGTCTCGAGGCGGGGATCGCCGCGCACGCGCTGAACAACATGGTGATCTTCGTGCCCGTCGTGCTCAGCGGACAGCTGGCCGGCGCGCTCGACCCGGGCGACGCCACCTGGGCTCAGGTGGCCGTCGACGTGGTGGTGCTGGCCCTGCTCGTGGTGGTGCTCGACGCGCTCGCGAAGCGGCGCGGGCTGGTGCGGACCACGACGCTGCCGGTGGGGCCCGTGGGTCGGCGCTGAGCATCAGGTATGGTTTCCATCGGTACGTCAGCGGGTGCTGAGCAGCCAGCCACCTCGTGGGTGTCTGCTAGTTCTGCTTCGGATCATTGGGGTATGGTGTAATTGGCAGCACGCCTGATTCTGGTTCAGCTAGTCTAGGTTCGAGTCCTGGTACCCCAGCGGCCCTGTTGTGTAGTGGCCTAGCACGCCGCCCTCTCACGGCGGTAGCGCGGGTTCGAATCCCGTCGGGGCTACTCGGCACCACGCCACATCGGTGCAGAGCAGCGAGAGAAGCCCGGTACGCCTCACGGCGTGCCGGGCTTCTTCACGTTCGAGGCCTCCTCGCCTCCTCGCACCGTGGTCACCTCTTGCTGTTCTCGGCGCTGACCAGGCGCAGAAGGTGACCGCGATGCTGGTGGGGCGGGGGGCCGTGATCACCGCATCGTGAGCGCACGGGGTGCGGCGGGTCAGGCGCCCGCACCGAAGCGCCGCGCCGACAGGTCCTGGTGCGCGAGGCGTCGCAGGGCGGCGATCACCTGTTCGTAGAGGGCCGTCCCGGACACCACGTACGTGACCGCTTCCTCGCTGCTGCCCGTCGGCACCTGATCGATCTCCTGCGCGGCGAGCGGCTCGATGGCGCGCCCGTACCGCTCGACGACCTCCGGCGAGGCCGGGAGGCCCACGCCCTCGAGGGCGTCCATCGCCGCCGCCAGCTGGCGCAGCGCCCGCGAGGTCGGGTGGACCTGCCAGCCGAGGCCGTCGACCACCGCCGTCGCCGAGGCGACGTCGACGTCGTCGTCGACCGCGGGTGGCAGGGCGTCGTGCGCGATGCCGAGCAGGTCGTGGAAGGACTCCGGCGGGTCGTCGACCGCGGCGGTCACGGCCCGCACCGAGGCGATGGGCAGGCGGGCGACCTCGATGAGGGCCCGCACGAGGCGGAGGCGGCGCACGTGCTCCTCGCCGTACTGCGCCTGGGTGGCGCTCGTCGCCTCGCCGGGGGGCAGGAGCCCCTCCCGCAGGTAGAACTTGATCGTCGGGACCGTGACCCCCGTCGACCGCGACAGCTCCCCGATCCGCACCGTGCCTCCTTGACGTGGATACTCGCGCTCGCCAATACTGTGCACCTTCACTATCCATCATAGGGAGGCCATCGTGGCCGGACGACAGGCAGGGCGCTGGACGCACGACCGGGACGGCGAAGGCGTGGTGGTCTTCCTCATCGGCATGCGGGTCAACCACTGGTGGCGCCCCGACCGCTGGCTCCCGACCTTCCTGGCGATGCCGCGGATGCTCGTCGAGCTGCACCGCGACCCCTCGCGGGGCTTCCTCGGGGCGCGGACGCTCCTGGGGTCCGGCGGCCCGACGGTGGTCCAGTACTGGCGCAGCAGCGAGGACCTGTACGCCTACGCCGGCGACCCGGGCGCTGCCCACCGGCCCGCGTGGGGCGCCTTCAACCGCCGGGCGCGCGACGGGCGCGGCGCGGTGGGCATCTGGCACGAGACCTACGTCGTCCCGGCCGGCGGCCACGAGTCCTTCTACGGCGACTGCCCGGCGATGGGGCTGGCCGCCGCGGTCGGCTCGCAGCCGGTGCGCCGCGGACGGGAGAAGGCTGTCGAGCGCCTGGCCGCCTCCGCCTGACACGTCGCTGCGCCGGTCTACGGTGAGGGCGTGCACCCACTGGCGGGCGCCCGAGCCCGCGCCTACCTCGTCGACTGCGCCACCTCTCTGGGCGTCGCGGCGGCCATGGTCCCGTTCGGCGCCGCCGCCCACCGTGCCGGATGGGGCGCGCACCGCTCCTTCGTCCTCGGCGTCAGCGCGGTCCCGCCCCTCCTCGCGACGGTGCTCGCCGCCCGGCAGGAGGCGGGCCCCCGGGCGGGGACTCCCGGCAAGCGCCGGGAAGGACTCGTCGTCACCACCGGGAGCGGGGCCCCGGTGCCCCTCGCGCGAGCCCTCGTCCGCGAGGCCGTCAAGATCGGCGTCCCCTGGCAGCTCGGGCACGTGGTGGCCGTCGGCGCGGCGTACGGCGGCTTCGCGCGCCGCGACCCCCTCACGCTGGTGGCGACCGCGCTGACCTACCCGCTGCTCGCCGTCATGGCCGCCGCCGCGGCGCTGGGGAGCGGGCGCGCCCTGCACGACCGGGTGGCGGGGACCGTCGTCCGGCGCGTCGCGGTGTCGTCGTGACCCGTCCCCGCTCCGCCCCGCCCGTCGTCGGGCTGACGACCCCCCTGGAACCGTCCACCACCGGGGGCTGGGAGCGCCCGTCCATGGTGCTGCCCTCGGTCTACCGCGACGCCGTGAACGACGCCGGCGGCGTCTGCGTGCTGCTCCCGCCGCAGAACGTCAGCGACGAGGTGGCGCGTCACGTGGTCGCCGGCATCGACGCCCTCGTCCTGACCGGCGGCGTCGACGTCGATCCCGCGCTGTACGGCGCGGCCCGCGGCCCTCGGACCGAGGACCCCCGGCCCGAGCGCGACGCGTGGGAGCGGCAGCTGTTCGAGGCGGCCCAGGAGGCGGCGATCCCGGTGCTGGCGATCTGCCGCGGGCTCCAGCTGCTCGACGTCGTGCATCCCGGCGGGACCCTGCACCAGCACCTGCCGGACGTGGTGGGCCACGAGCGGCACAGCCCTGCGCCGACGGCCTTCGGGACCACGCGCGTGCGCGTGCTGGCCGGGACGCGGCTGGCGACGATCCTCGGCGAGGGGGAGGTCGACGCCCAGTGCCACCACCACCAGGCGGTCGACGCGGTGGGTGAGGGCCTCGTCGTCAGCGCGCGCGCCGACGACGGCACCGTCGAGGCCGTCGAGGCTCCCGGTGACCGGTTCGTCGTGGGCGTGCAGTGGCACACCGAGGAGGACGGGCACGACCGGCGGCTCGTGACCGCCCTCGTCGGTGCGGCGCGGGCCGGGTCCGCCCAGCGCTGAGCGCGGGGCGGGGGGTGGTCGCGGCGGGTGGTCCCAGGGTCGCGGACGGGGCGGCTCAGGCCGCCGCGGCCTCGAGGGCGGCCGCGGCGCGCAGGACCGCCTCGGCGTGGACGCGGCCCGGGGAGCGGCCCAGGCGCGACATCGGCCCCGAGACGGAGACGGCTGCGACCACGGCGCCGTCAGCGCCGCGCACCGGCGCCGAGACGGACGCCACGCCGGCCTCGCGCTGCCCGGCGCTCTGGGCCCATCCGCGCCGGCGGACGGAGGCGAGGTCCGCGGCGGTGAACGTCGCGCCGTCCAGGAGGTCGGGCGGGGCGTCGTCGGGGTCCCACGCCAGCAGCACCTGGGCCGCGGACCCGGCGGACATCGTCAGCACCGCCCCGACGGGGACGGAGTCGCGCAGGCCGTGGCCCGGGCGCTCCGCCGCGGCCACGCAGACCCGCGAGGTGCCCCTGCGCCGGTAGAGCTGAGCGCTCTCGGCGGTGGCGTCGCGCGCGGCGAGCAGCACCGGTCCGGCTGCCTCGACGAGCGCGTCACCGCCGGCGCCGCCCCCGAGCTCGCGCACGAGGGGGCCGACGACGAAGCGTCCGGCGGCGTCGCGCGCCAGCATCCCGTGGTGCTCCAGCGCGACGGCGAGGCGGTGCGCGGTGGGCCGGGAGATCCCGGTGCCGGCCACGAGGTCCGCCAGGGAGGCCGGGCTCTCTCTCGCGGCCCCCAGCAGCGCGACGACTTTGTCCAGCACGCCGACTCCGCTACCCTCGTCCACGAGGCGATACTCTCGTCTCACATGCTGGTCGCGCAAGTGCTGAGAAGGAGTTCGACATGGGCCGCACGCTCGCGGAGAAGGTCTGGGACGCGCACGTGGTGCGCCGCGGCGAGGACGGAGCGCCGGACCTGCTGTACATCGACCTCCACCTCGTCCACGAGGTCACCTCGCCCCAGGCGTTCGAGGGGCTCCGCATCGCCGGGCGCCCGGTGCGCCGCCCGGACCTGACGATCGCGACCGAGGACCACAACGTCCCCACGATCGACATCGACAAGCCCATCGCAGACCTCACCTCCCGCGCCCAGGTGGCGACGCTGCGGGACAACGCCGTGGAGTTCGGGATCCGCCTGCACTCCCTCGGCGACATCGACCAGGGCATCGTCCACATCATCGGCCCCCAGCTGGGCCTCACCCAGCCCGGCCTGACGGTGGTCTGCGGCGACTCCCACACCTCCACCCACGGCGCTTTCGGGGCGCTCGCGTTCGGCATCGGGACCTCCGAGGTGGAGCACGTGCTCGCCACCCAGTCCCTGCCGCTCGTGCCCTTCAAGACGATGGCCATCACCGTGCTCGGCGACCTGCCCGACGGCTCGACCGCGAAGGACATCATCCTCGCCGTCATCGCCAAGATCGGGACCGG
>JBBSRD010000163.1:0-7264 GCA_038243415.1 Actinomycetales bacterium
AGGTTGATCAGACCGGGGGTGGTGATGAGGTCGGTGATGCCCTGGACGCCCTGGAGGAGCACCTGGTCGGCGCTCTTGAAGGCGTCGAGCACGGAGATGCCGCGGTCGGAGATCGACAGCAGCCGGTCGTTCGGGATGATGATGAGGGTGTCGACCTGCTCGCGGAGCTCGGCGATGCCTGCCTCTGCGGAGTTCGCGCGGCGGCGGCCCTCGAAGGTGAAGGGGCGGGTGACCACGCCGATCGTCAGGGCGCCCAGGCTCCGGGCGATGCGGGCGACCACGGGAGCGCCACCCGTCCCGGTGCCACCACCCTCGCCAGCGGTGACGAAGACCATGTCGGCCCCTCGGAGGACCTCCTCGATCTCGTCGCCGTGGTCCTCGGCGGCCTTGCGACCGACCTCGGGGTCCGCTCCGGCGCCGAGCCCACGGGTGAGCTCACGGCCGACGTCCAGCTTGACGTCGGCGTCAGACATCAGGAGCGCCTGCGCGTCGGTGTTCACCGCGATGAACTCGACACCCTTCAAGCCGGTGTCGATCATCCGGTTCACGGCGTTGACCCCGCCGCCACCGACGCCGACCACCTTGATGACCGCCAGGTAGTTCTGGGGTGCGCTCACCGATCTCCCGCTCTCACTGCTCGTCCTCGGGCCGGCCCGTAGGGGGTGGATCCCCCCCGTCCGACTGCCCTCTGCCACCTGCGACACCACACCCGAGACTGCACCTCACCGACCGGGACCTGACCAGGCGCCACGGTAGGTGCGAGGGGCATCCTCGAGCAACGCACCACGCCGGACCCGCCGTGGCGAGGAGACGCGATAGTGACCATACGGGCAATCCCGGCCGGAGGAGGACGCCGGGTGCTCGGGGCCGTCACCGCGGAGCCCCATCGAGCCACCACATGATCACTCTACGTCCCTGTCACCCGTCGGATCGGCTCGCCGTGTCGCCTCCGGAGTCGCCTTCGTCACTCTCAGCAGCCACCCGCCCGGAGGCTCGGGGGTCCCGGCCGGCGCTGCCCGCCGGGGGCTCGTCCCTCGTCCAGGTGGCCGGGGCGGAGGGAGCGCTCACGTCGAAGCCCCGGGCGTCGGGCACCTCCTCCAGGAGCACCAGCAGCACGGCCGCCTTGCTCTCCGGGAGGCCTCGGTCCCCCCAGCGCACCGGGCGCCCGCCCCGCAGCGTGAGCGTGACGTCGTCGCCGCTGGTCGCGCCCACGGTCTCCACCTGCGCCCGCAGCCTCGCAGGCAGCGACCGGGCGGTCAGCGTGGCGGCGTCCAGCGCGCCGCGCCGGGAGGCCCGTCCGTCCACCGCCACGGTGGGGAGGCCGTCCGGCGCCGAGGAGGCGCGCGTGATCGCGTCGCCGCGGGCGTCGACCACGTCGACGCCCCCGCCGGTTCTCGGCACGGCAGCGACGGGGACGCGCTCGCTCACCCGGACCTCGATGCGGTCCGGCCAGCGACGGTCCAGGGTCACGGCGCTGACGTAGGGGGCGTCGGCCAGCCTCTCCTGCACGGCGCCGGCGTCCCAGCGCAGCAGCGGAGTGCCGAGCTGGGGGCTCGCGGCGGCCTCGACGGTGGCGGCGGCGGTGCGGTCGGTGCCGACCACGCTGACGGACCGCACGGCCGTCAGCGGGCTGAAGGCCAGCGCCCACACCGCCACCGCGAGCGCCGCGAGGAGGGCGAGGCACCCGATGACGGTGCGCCGGGTCGGTCGCCTGCGGCGCCGGAGCGGTGGTCCGCTGCGCTCGCTGCCCCGCCACCCCCGAGGTGCGGGGTCCGCAGGCTCGCTGGCTCGCCGGTGCGTGGCCTGGGCCGGTCGCGGCGCGGCGCGGCGCCGTGGGCGCGCCGCCTGCTCCACGGACCGTGACGACGAGCGGGAGGCACGGGTCGGGGGCGCGTCGGGGGCGGCCTGCTCCCCCGGGGCCTGCGCGGCGGCGCCCGTCCCGGCCGCCCCCGCTGCTCGGGCCGACGGCCGCCCGGGCTGCGGGCCGGGCGGCAGCCTGCGCAGCGCCGGCGCCGGTCGTCGGGTCACGGCTGGGGCTCGGGCCGGGGGCTCCCGCTGGCCAGCGCCTCCAGCACCCGCGGCGCGAGGGCCGTCACGTCACCGGCGCCGATGGTCACCAGGACGTCCCCCGGGGCGCAACCGCGGGTGGCGGCGGCGACCACCGCGTCGCGGTCGGCGACGTAGAGGACCTCGACCTGGTGGTCGGACGCGTCGTGGCCCGGCCCGTGGTGCCCGGAACGGACCGCTCGCGCGACGAGGGAGCCGTCGACGCCGGGCACCGGGTCCTCGCGGGCGCCGTAGACGTCCATGACGACGACGCGGTCCGCTCCGGACAGCGCCGCCCCCAGCTCGGTCGCGAAGCTCGCGGTGCGGCTGTAGAGGTGGGGCTGGAAGATCACCGTGAGGGTCCCGGGACCGGCCACGGAGCGGCCGGTCGCGACCGCAGAGGCCACCTTCGCGGGGTTGTGCGCGTAGTCGTCGTAGACGCTCACCCCGGCGGCGGCCCCGCGCCGCTCGAAGCGGCGCCGGGTGCCGGGGAACGCGGTGAGCCCGGCGAGGACGCCGGCCTCGTCCGCGCCCAGCTCCAGGGCCGCCGCGTAGGCGCCCACGGCGTCGAGGGCGTTGTGCCACCCGGGGACGGCCAGCTCCAGCGCGCAGGACCCGCCACCGCGCTCGAGACGCAGCGACGTTCCGTCGCCGCGGGCGAGCACGCCGGTCATCCGGACGTCGGCGCCGTCCGCGCTGCCGTAGGTGACCACCCGTCCCCCCCGGGAGGCGTGGTGGGCGGCGAGGTCGGCGGCGCCGGGGTCGTCAGCGCAGGCCACCAGCGTGCCCCCCTCGGTGATGGACGCGGAGAAGGCGTCGAAGGCGGCGACCACCCCCGCGAGGTCGCCGTGGTGGTCGAGGTGGTCGGCCTGCACGTTCGTCACGACGGCCAGGTGCGGCGCGTAGACGACGAAGGTGCCGTCGGACTCGTCGGCCTCGGCGACGAAGACGCGCCCCCGTCCGGCGTGGGCGTTCGTGCCGGTCTCCACCAGCTCCCCGCCGATGGCGTAGGAGGGGTCCTCGCCGGCCGCGACGAGGGCCGCGGTGAGCATCGCCGAGGTGGTCGTCTTGCCGTTGGTGCCGGCCACCGCCACGCCCAGGGGCGCGACCGGGCGGCCAGGGTCGTCGGAGCCCCCGGGACCGGGCCGCGGAGGGAGGACGCGCTGGTGCATGAGGACCGCGAGGGCCTGCGAGCGGTGCAGCACGACGACGCCCCGCTCGCGGGCGGCCACCACCTCGACGTTGTCGGCCCGCACGGCGGAGCCCACCACCACGGTGTCGGCGGCGGCCACCCCGTGGGGGCGCGTCGCGTCGAAGCCCACCGCGACGTGCCCCCCGAGGGCGCGCAGCGCGGCGAGGACGAGGACGTCGGCGGCGTCGGAGCCGCTGACCACGATGCCCCGCTCGAGCATCACCCTGGCGACGGCGGAGACCCCGACGCCGCCCACGCCCACGAGGTGGACGCGCCCGAGCGACGCGGCGCTCGGCAGCGGCACCGCGAGGTCGACGGGGACGCTCACCTCGAGGGCTCCGGCGCCGCCGGGCGACCGGCGGCCTCGAGCACGAGGTCCACCAGCGCGCCCGCGCCGTCCCGGGGGCTGGCCGCTGCCGCCGCCGCGGCCATGGCGGACAGCCGTGCGGGGTCGGTGAGCAGCCCGGTGACGGTGGTGCGCACGGCCTCGGCGTCGAAGGCGGCGTCCTCGACGAGCAGGCCTCCGCCGGCGGCCACGACGGGCGCGGCGTTGAGGCGCTGCTCGCCGTTGCCGTGGGGCAGCGGCACGTAGACCGCGGGCAGGCCGACGGCGCCGAGCTCGCAGACCGTCCCGGCGCCGGACCGGCAGACCACGAGGTCGGCGGCGGCGTAGGCGAGGTCCATGCGGTCGGTGTACTCCAGGACCCGGTAGCGCGGGGAGCCGGAGACCTCCCGCAGCCCCTCGGACTTGCCCTTGCCCGTGAGGTGGAGCACCTGCACCCCGGCGGCCACGAGGTGCTCCGCCGACGCGGCCATCGCGGCGTTGAGGCGGGCGGCGCCCAGCGAGCCGCCGGTGACCAGCAGCGTGGGCAGGCCCGGCTCGAGCCCGAGGTGTTCGAGGGCCTCGGCGCGCAGGGAGTCACGGTCGAGGCCGGTGAGGGAGGAGCGCAGCGGCATGCCGGTGACGATCGCGGAGCCGCGGCGGGGCGTGAGGGCGGTGCCCTCGAAGGTCAGGGCGACGCGGGCGCCGAGCGCCGCACCGACCCGGTTGGCCACGCCGGGCCGGAAGTTCTGCTCGTGCACGACCATCGGGACGCGCCGCCTGGCCGCAGCCAGGTAGGCGGGGGTGGCGACGTAGCCGCCGAAGCCCACGACGACGTCGGCCCGGCCGGGCCCCGGGCTCTCGGAGCTCTCGGAACCCCCGACGGCGTCGACGGCCCGGCCGGCCTGGCCCACCGCCCGCGCCAGGCGCGCGGGGAGGGCGATGAGGTCGCCGCCGGGCCGGCGCGGGAGCGGTACGCGGTCGACCTGGGCGAGGTCGTACCCCCGCTCCGGCACGAGCCGGTGCTCCAACCCGGCGCTGGTCCCGAGCACGAGCACCTGGGTGTCGGGGTGGCGCGCGCACAGGGCGTCGGCGAGGGCGATCAGCGGCTGGACGTGGCCGGCGGTCCCGCCGCCGGCGAGCAGGACCCGCAGGGGCGCGCTCACCGCTGGCGCCGATCGGCCGGACGGGCCGCCGAGGAGGCGCCGGGGCGCAGGGCGGCGCTCCTCGGCGCGGCGGCCCTCGACGCGGTGGTGACCGCCAGCGTGGTCGCCGCCGTGGAGGGGCGGGCTGCGAGGGTGCGGGCGGCCCCGGGCAGGGAGCGCACGCAGCCCAGGACGAGACCGATCGCGGCCAGCGCCGCGATGAGCGCGGAACCGCCGGAGGAGATCAGCGGCAGCGGCACCCCGAGGACGGGGAGCAGCCCGATGACCACGGCGATGTTCACGAGCGCCTGACCGAGGAGCCACGCGAGGACGCCTCCGACGGCCACCTTGACGAACAGCTCACGGCTCGCCCGCACCGTCCGCGCGCACGCCCACGCGATGGCGGCGAGGAGGAAGAGGACCGTCAGGGTGCCGAGGAGGCCCAGCTCCTCGCCGACGATGGCAAAGATGAAGTCGTTGTGCGCCTCGGGCAGCCAGCTCCACTTCTCGCGGCTGGCCCCCAGCCCCAGCCCGGTCAGCCCGCCGCTGGCGAGGGCGTACTGGCTGTGGACGCTCTGCCAGTCGACGCCCTGCGGGTCCGATCCCCCGGCGAAGAACGCCTGGATGCGGGCGCGCCGGTTGGCGCTGGTCATGGCGGCCACCGCGATGGCCAGCAGCACCGGTGCCACGATCGCCGCCAGGTGGGAGAGCCGGACGCCCGCGGCGAACAGCGCGGCGAGGACGATGGCGGCCAGCACCATCGCGGTGCCGAGATCCCTCCCGAGGACGACCAGGAGCAGGCCGGGCAGCGTCCCGACCGCCACCGGGACGATCGCGGGGGCGAAGCGCGCCAGGCGGGTCCGGTTGCGCGCGAGCACCGCGGCGCACCACACGACGGAGGCGAGCTTGAAGAGCTCGGAGGGCTGGAGCGTCATCGGTCCCGCGCGGATCCAGTTCCGGTTCCCGCCCACGGCCTCGCCGAGGGGGGAGAAGACGAGCAGCTGCAGGCCCGTCGCGCCGACGACGGCGATCAGCGGGAGCGCCATCGAGGACGTCCACCAGCGCAGCGGCACCCGCGACGTCGCCCACGCGACCCCGAGGCCGGCCAGGGCGAAGACCGCCTGCTTCAGCGCCGGCCCGAGCGTGGTCAGCGCGGAGCGCCCGGAGGAGTCCGCGGCGGCGTAGGTCTCCACCGAGGACGACGACAGGACCATCACCAGGCCGAGGGCGACCATGAGGGTCGTCGCCCCGACGAGGACGTACCAGGTCGTCGCCGGGGTGTCCCACCGAGCGGCAGGGCCCGGCAGGGGGCCGCCCAGGGCGGCGTCGACCCAGGCCGTGGCGCGGCGGGCGCGCGCCCGGGCGCGTCGGGCGGGACCGCGCGCGGCGGTCGGGGTCCTGGGACCGGGGCGGGTCGCCCTCGTCGTGGAGGTCAGGGTCATCAGCTGCTCGCTCCCGCGGCGCGGACAGCGGCGGCGAAGGTGTCGCCGCGCTCGCCGTAGTCGGTGAACTGGTCCATGGAGGCGCACGCCGGGGCGAGGAGCACCACGTCGCCGGGGCGGGCCAGGCGCCTCGCCGCGGCCACCGCCGTCCCCATCACCGCGCCGGGGCGGTCCCCGGAGGCGACGACGACGGGGACGTCGGGCGCGTGCGCGGCCAGGGCGGCCGCCAGGGCGCGGGTGTCGGTGCCGATGAGCACCACGGCGCGCAGGTGCTCGCGCGCGCCGGCGACCAGCGTGTCGAACGTGGCGCCCTTGGTCAGGCCGCCCGCGATCCACACCGCGCTGGCGCCCGCAGCGGCGACGCCGGACAGCGCCGCGGCGGCGGCGTGGGGGTTGGTGGCCTTGGAGTCGTCGACCCACACCACGTCCCCGGTCCGGCCCACCACCTCGCCCCGGTGGGCGCCGGCGCGGACGCCGCGCAGCCCCTCGCGGACCGCCCGGGCGCTGACGCCGTGGGCGCGCGCCAGCGCGGCGGCGGCCAGGGCGTTGGAGATGGTGTGCGGGGCGAGCGGGGTCCCGGGCGCGCTCACCGTCAGGTCGGCGAGGGTGGCCAGCTCAGCGGCGGAGCTCGCCCGCTCCGGGACGAAGGCGCGGTCGCACAGCACGTCGTCGACCACCCCGAGCATCCCGACGGCGGGCACGCCGCGCGTGATCCCGACCGCCCGCGCGCCCTCGACCACGTCGGCGTCCTGCACCATCGACCGCGTGGTGCCCGCGGGGTCGTCGGCGTCGTACACGCACGCGACCCGGGTGCGCTCGTAGACCTTGGCCTTGTCGCCCGCGTAGGCGGCCATGGAGCCGTGCCAGTCGACGTGGTCCTCGGCGAGGTTGAGGCACACGGACGCCTGCGGCGAGAGGCTGCGGGCCCCGTGCAGCTGGAAGCTGGAGAGCTCCACCGCGAGCACCTCGTGGCCGATCGGGTCCAGGACCGCCTCGACGAGCGGGGTGCCGATGTTCCCGGCGGCCACGGCCGCCTCACCGTTCGCGGTGAGCATCGCGGCCAGCATGGTCACGGTCGTCGTCTTGCCGTTGGTGCCCGTCACGCACAGCCAGGGGG
>JBBSRD010000164.1:0-7183 GCA_038243415.1 Actinomycetales bacterium
CCTTGAGCTGGTCCCTGGCGTCGTGCTCGTCGGTCTCAGCGCCCCAGGTGAGGGTGCCCAGACCGAGGTTCGAGACCTGGAGGCCCGAGGCCCCCGCATAGCGCTGCTCCACGGCCGTGACGGTAGCCCGCGCGATCCCCGAAGCGTCGAAGGTGGGGCGGGCGCCCGAGGGGGCGACCTAGGGTGACCGCCGTGCGCCTCGCTCTGTCCCTCGGCTATCTCTCCGGCGAGTCTGGCTCGGTCACCACCGACGCCGCCCACGCCCTGGACCTCACCCGCGCCGCGGAGGACGCGGGCTACGCGCAGGTGTGGGTCGGTGAGGCCTACGGCACCGACGCCCCCAGCGTGCTCGGGTGGCTCGCGGCGCAGACCACCACCATCGGCCTGGGCAGCGCCGTGATGCAGGTCCCTGCGCGCTCGCCGGCCAGCGCAGCGATGACGGCGGCCAGCCTCGACGCGCTCTCGGGCGGGCGCTTCCACCTGGGGCTGGGGGTCTCGGGCCCGCAGGTCTCCGCGGGCTGGCACGGGGTGGCCTTCGACGAGCCGCTGGCGCGCACCCGCGCCTACGTCGAGACGGTGCGCGCCGCGCTCGCCCGGCAGCCCGTGCGCCACGAGGGCGCCGGCGACGACCTGCCGGCCCTGCGCCTGGCGCTGCCCGCCCCGCGCGCCGACCTGCCGCTCTACCTCGCGGCGCTCGGCCCGAAGAACACCGAGCTCGCCGGGGAGATCGCTGACGGGTGGTTGCCGGTCTTCTTCAGCCCCGAGCACGCCGGGGAGGCCATGGGCCACCTCGCCGTGGGACGGGCCCGCGCGCAGGACCCCGGCGGTGCCTTCGACGTCGCCCCCACCGTCCCGCTCGTGGTCACGGGCACCGCGGGCGCCGTCACCGACGACGCCGCGGGGGAGCAGGCCGGCGCCATGGCGCGCCTGGCCGGCCACACCGCCCTGTACGTCGGAGGGATGGGCTCGCGGACGATGAACGTCTACCGCGCCGCCGCCGCGCGCATGGGCCACGGCGAGGCCGCGGACGCCGTCACCGACCACTTCCTGGCCGGGCGCCGCCGCGAGGCCGCCGCAGCCGTCCCCCCCGAGCTGATGCGCTCCACCGGCCTGGTCGGGGACCCCGACGAGATCGCCGCGCGCCTGCTCGCCCACGCCGCCGCCGGCGTCACCACCGTCTGCGTCAGCCCGATGGCCGCGACGCCCGCGGGCCGCCAGCGCGCGCTGGCCGTCGTCGCCGACGCGCTGAGCGCCTCGGGGGCCCGCTCGTGACCTGGCTGGAGGCGCTGGTCCTCGGCGTGGTCCAGGGCGTCACCGAGTTCCTCCCCATCTCCTCCTCAGCGCACGTCTCCGTGGTGGGCCAGGTCATCTCGGGGACCAACCCCGGCGCTGGCTTCACCGCGATCATCCAGCTGGGCACCGAGGCAGCGGTGGTCATCTACTTCCGGCGCGACATCGTGCGGATCATCGGAGCCTGGCTCCTGGCCCTGCAGCGCAGGATCCCCCACTCGGACCCCGACGCGCGGATGGGCTGGCTGGTCATCGTCGGCTCCCTCCCGATCGCGGTGATCGGGTTCGTCTTCCAGGACGCCATCGAGGGCCCCGCGGTCCGCAACCTGTGGCTCACCGCCACCATGCTGTGGGTCTTCGCGATCGTGCTCCACGTGGCCGACAGGAGCGCCCGCAACCGCAAGGAGCTGACCCAGCTGAGCTGGCGCGACGGCATCCTCTTCGGCCTCGCCCAGTGCCTGGCGCTGGTCCCCGGCGTCTCCCGGTCCGGAGGGACCATCGCTGCCGGGCTCCTGATGGGCTACACCCGCGAGGCGGCGGCCCGCTACTCCTTCCTGCTCGCGATCCCCGCCGTCGTCGGCTCCGGGGGGCTGCAGGCGGTCAAGGCCTTCACCGACCCGGGGGACATCGCCTGGGGCCCCACGATCGCCGCGACCCTGCTCTCCGGGGTCATCGGGTACGCCGTGATCGCCTGGCTCCTGCGCTACATCACCACCCACACCTTCCGGCCCTTCGTCCTCTACCGGGTGGCGGCCGCAGCCGTGATCTACGCGCTCCTGGGGACCTCGGTGATCAGCGCCGCCAGCGGCGGCTGAGCCACCGTCGGTGGCTCGCTCTAGCGTGGAGGCGTGCCCACCGTCCTCCTCGTCCGCCACGGACGCACCGCCGCCAACGCCTCCGGCCTCCTCGCGGGGCGCACCTCCGGCGTGGTCCTCGACGACACCGGGACCGCGCAGGTGAGCGCCCTCGGCGCCCGCCTGGCGCCCGTGCCCCTGGTCCGCGTCGTCGCCAGCCCCCTGGAGCGGTGCCAGCAGACCGCCCGCGCCGTCCTGGAGGCCGGCGACGGCGCGCCGGGGCAGGTGCTGACCGACGACCGCCTCTCGGAGTGCGACTACGGCACCTGGACCAACCGGCCCCTCAAGGAGCTCACGAAGGAGCCCGGCTGGGCGGTGGTCCAGGGCCACCCGTCCGCGGCCGCCTTCCCCGAGGGGGAGACGATGCGGGCGATGGCCGCCCGAGCCATCGACGCGGTCCGCGCGATCGACGCGGAGGTCCTCGCCGAGCACGGGGAGCACGCGGTCTGGGCGGCGGTCAGCCACGGCGACGTCATCAAGGCCGTCCTGGCCGACGCCCTGGGCATGCACCTGGACTCCTTCCAGCGCCTCGTCGTGGACCCCGCCTCGGTCTCGGCGGTGCGCTACAGCCCCCTGCGGCCCTTCGCGGTGCGCGTCAACGACACCGGCGGCGACGTCAGCGCGCTCCTGCCACCACCGCCGGGGCAGGGCGGCGCGGACGCCCCCGGAGCCGGTTCCTCCGACGCGGTCCTCGGTGGGGGAGCGGGCTCCTCCGGCGGCGCTGAGGCCGCCCCGGCCGCCGCTGCGACGGGCGCTGACGCGCCCCGCGGGTAGTCTGCCGGCATGGCCTCACAGGTCTTCGACTTCGACCCGCCCGAACGTTTCGTCGCCGGCACCGTGGGGGAACCAGGTGCCCGAACCTTCTTCCTCCAGGCCCGCAGAGGCCGCCAGGTCACCTCCGTGTCCCTCGAGAAGCTCCAGGTGTCCGCGCTCGCGGAGCGCGTGGAGGAGCTGCTCGACGAGGTGGTCCGCCGCACCGGCGGATCGGCCCCGGTGCCCGCGCTGCTCGGCGCCGGCCCGCGCGACGACGCCCCCCTCGAGCAGCCCATCGACGACGAGTTCCGGGTCGGCACCATGACGCTGGCCTGGGACGGTGACGCCGAGCAGGTGGTCATCGAGTGCTTCGAGGCGCTCGACGCCGACGCCGAGGAGCCCGAGAGCACCGGGACCGGCGGTGAGCGCACCGTCCTGCGCGTCCATCTCTCGGGGGCCGCCGCCCGCGCTTTCGCCGCTCGTTCCGCCGCGCTCGTCGACGCCGGCCGCGCCCCGTGCCCGCTGTGCGGGGACCCGCTGGACCCCAGCGGGCACGTGTGCGCCCGCGCCAACGGGTACCGGCGCTGAGCGCCGGCCCCGACGGGGGCGCGCCCGCCCGGCGGCACCCCCACGACCTCCTCGCCGGCGGCCAGATGGAGGTCGTCGGTTCCATCGTGGGGGCCTCGAACGCCACCCTCCTCGCGGTGGTCCGCGACGGGGAGCACGAGCAGCCGGCGGTCTACAAGCCCGTCCGGGGCGAGCAGCCCCTGTGGGACTTCCCCGACGGCACCCTCGCGGGCCGGGAGGTCGCGTCCTGCCTGGTCTCGGAGGCGGGCGGCTGGGGCGTCGTCCCGCCCACGGTGCTGCGCGACGGCCCCTACGGACCGGGGTCCGTCCAGCAGTGGGTCGGCGAGCTCGACGCCGAGGGCTCCCCGACGGCCTCTGAGCCCGGTGACGGCCTCGTCGACGTGCTCGCGCCCCTGGACGTCCCCGACGGCTGGCACGTGGTGGTCCGCGGCTCCGGCTACGGCGGCGACCCCGTCGTGGTCGCCCACGCCGACGACCCGGCGCTGCGGGACATGGCCCTGTTCGACGCCGTGGTCAACAACGCCGACCGCAAGGCCGGCCACGTCCTGCGCGCCGGCCACGGCGCCGGGGACCTCGCCGGCGCCGTGGTCGGGGTCGACCACGGCCTGGCGCTGAACACCGAGCCCAAGCTGCGCACCGTCCTGTGGGGCTGGGGCGGGGACCGCATCGACGCCCGCGGCCGGGCCATGCTCACCGCCACCCTCACGGCGCTGGCGCGCAGCCGCCGCTCCGGGGACGGCGCCGGCGGCGCGTGCCTGCGCGACCGCCTCGACCCGCTGATCACCCACGCCGAGCAGACCGCCCTGCGGCGCCGGTGCGAGGCCCTGCTCGAGCGCGGGCGCCACCCCCGCACCGACCCCCGCGGTCCCTCGCTGCCCTGGCCGCTGTTCTAGATCCTCGACCGCCCTCCGAGGCGTCCGCGACGCACCACCTCGGTTCTTGACGTCGCCCGAGCGGGGACCTGATGTTCTCGACGCGCCGTGAGCCGCCGCACCGACTCCCCGCTCGACCGGCCCTGACGCTCCTCGGCCGTAAGACGTCGCTCGATCAGGCGCCATGGTCGCGGCGACCCGCGTGGACCGCGTGGACCGCCTGCACGAGACCCAGGTGACCGGTGCGGTCGGCAGCGCGCGCGACCACGTTGCTCTGGCGGACCTGCGCGGCCATCGAGGACATCTCTGGGCGCACCAGCTCGGGGAGGGTGGCGCCCTCGACGGCGGCGCGATCGCTCAGCACGGCAGAGACGTCGTCGGGCACGTCACTCACCCAGACCGTCCTCGGCATCCGCCCATGGTGGACCGTGATCACCCCCGCGCGCCGGACCGATGAGGAGGCAGCCCCACGGTCGCCGTCACCTCCCGCACCTACGCTGAGGCACGTGCAGCCCTGGAACCGCTTCCACGTCCCCGCCCTCCCCTCGGCCGAGGAGGCCCTGGACGGTGAGGAGGCCCTCGAGCCCGTGCGCCTGCACGACACCTCGACGGGCGAGCTCGTCGAGGTCGGCCCCGCGGACCTCGGGTCGCCGGCGCGCATGTACGTGTGCGGCATCACCCCCTACGACGCGACGCACCTGGGCCACGCCTCCACCTATGTCGCCTTCGACCTCCTGCACCGGGTGTGGCTCGACGCCGGGCGCGAGGTCTCCTACGTCCAGAACGTCACCGACGTCGACGACCCCCTCCTCGAGCGCGCGACCGCCACCGGCGTCGACTGGCGCGACCTCGCCGCCCAGCAGACCGCGCTGTTCACCGAGGACATGACCGCCCTCTCGGTGCTGCCGCCCACCTCCTTCGTCGCCGCCACCGAGGCGATCCCCCTCGTCGTCACCGCCGTCGAGGAGATGCTGGAGAAGGGCGCCGCCTACCAGGTGGGCCCCGACGTGTACTTCGCCGTCGCCGCGGACCCCGCGTTCGGCTCGGTCTCCCACCTCGACCGTGATCAGATGCTCGCCGTCTTCGCCGAGCGCGGCGGCGACCCCGAGCGTGAGGGCAAGCGCGACCCCCTCGACCCGCTGCTCTGGCGCGGCGAGCGCGACGGGGAGCCCTCCTGGGACGGCGGCTCGCTCGGCCCCGGGCGCCCCGGGTGGCACGTGGAGTGCGTGGCCACCGCCCGCGAGCACCTCGGCCCCCACCTCGACGTCCAGGGCGGCGGCTCCGACCTCGTCTTCCCCCACCACGAGATGGGCGCGGCCCACGGCGACGTCCTCGACGGCCCACCGTTCGCCCGCGCCTACGCCCACGCGGGCATGGTGGGCCTGGACGGGGAGAAGATGAGCAAGTCCAAGGGCAACCTCGTCCGCGTCTCCGTGCTGCGCCAGCGCGGGGTGGACCCGGCCGCGATCCGCCTCGCGATCCTCGCGCACCACTACCGCGAGGACTGGTCCTGGACCGAGGACGGGCTGACGGCCGCCCAGGAGCGCCTGGAGCGCTGGCGGGCCGCCGTCGACGCCCCCGCCGGCCCCGACACCACCGTCCTGCTCTCCACGGTGCGCTCACGCCTGGCCGACGACCTCGACGCCCCAGCGGCGCTCGCGGCCGTCGACGAGTGGGCCGCAGCCGCCGCCCACCCGGACCAGCCGGTGGTCGAGGGCGCCCCGGGCGTGGTCACCGACCTCGTCGACGCCCTGCTCGGCGTGGGGCTCTAGCGCGGTCGAGGAAGGGCTCCTCGCGCAGGCGCTGCTGCGTCGAGCGGGGAGAGTGTGTGATCTCAGCTCCTCGAGCGAGGAGCTGGTGCGGCTCACCGCGGCGTGTCGCGCACGCCGGGTCCCCGCTCGACAGGGTGGGGCTCGGCCACCTCCCGCATGTCCGTAGGGACGAGCGCAGGATCAGAGGGGGTCGGGGCGCGTCCAGCTCTCGACGCGATGCTCTTCGCTGCGCTCTCCGCATCCAGGCGGCCCCATGAGGTGGCTCCGCCTGTGTGGTTCCGCCGGCCAGGCGTCGCCGATCGCCGCGATGGCGCGTCGAGCCCCCTCTGGCCTCCACGAGAAGAGACGCAGGGGATCGCGCTTCCAGCAGATGGCGTCCTCGCGCATCTCTCAGACCTCGACCAGGTCTCGGCGGCCGCGGGCGACCACCCACCCGTCATTCTCGTCGATATCTCCTGCGAGCTCGAGAGAGCCGGCTGTCGACCCTGTCCGTGAGCGGAGGACACGATCGAAACTGGGGTGGCAGTCGTTCTCGTGCGCGGAGGCCAAGGAGGTCTGCGTCTCGTAGAGGTCATCCTCCACGCCCGTGACGCCTGGATGCTGGACGAGTGACGTCGCTTCTCGGCTCGCTCGGCATCCACCACGCCGCTCACGTGGACAGCGGTGATCGCGGCAGCAGCCCCAGCGAGGGCAGCGAGAGATCCGGCGAGGAGCCTTCAGCCCTTCGCGGGGCCCTCGTCGCGCCGGTGGCGCAGGTAGCGCTCGAAGTCCCGCGCGATGGCCTCCCCGGAGGCTTCGGGCAGGTCCGCGGTGTCGCGGGCCTGCTCCAGCTGCTCCACGTACTCCGCCACCTCGGGGTCCTCGGCGGCCAGCTCGTCGACGCCGCGCTCCCACGCCTGAGCGTCCTCGGTGAGCTCCCCGAGCTGCACGGGCTCCCCGAGCAGCTCCTCGATGCGGGTGAGCAGGGCGACCACGGCCTTGGGGGACGGTGAGGACCCGACGTAGTGGGGGACCGCCGCCCACAGCGAGAGCGAGGGCATGCCCGCGTAGCTCG
>JBBSRD010000165.1:0-7088 GCA_038243415.1 Actinomycetales bacterium
AGCACCTGTGGCGCCGTCGCTGCGGAGGAGGCGTCCTCGTCCGCCGAGGACGAGGACGAGGACGAGGACGAGGACGTCGGCGCTGAGGTGCTCCCTGCCTCCGGTGTCGCGGCAGGTGCGGAGCACCCGGCGCTGAGCGCGAGCGCGGCGGCGGCGGTGGCGGCCAGGAGCAGGTGATGGCTTCGCACGGGTGGGTCCTCTCGTCGAGAGCCGCCGACGGCCAGCGACCACACCGTGTTCGACGCTGCCGCTCCGAAGGACCGGTCCCGGGGGGTCGCTCCCAGCACGGGCGCAGGGGCCGAGCCACGAGACGCAGACCGCCGATCGCCTGCTTCCCTCCAGCCTGACGCCGTCGACGAGGTGAACGACGTGACCAGGGTGCTGCTCGCTGATGACGGGGAGCTCGTGCGCACGGGTCTGCGCCTGATCCTGGAGCCCGGCGGCGACGCGGCCGTCGTCGCGGAGGCCGGCGAGGGCCCGCCGCCGTTCGCGCCTGCTGCGGCGGAGGTGTTGACGCGGCCCTGCTCGACGTCCGGACGCCCGGGCGCGAGGCGGCGTCCTGCAAGGACGTCGCGAGCGGCAAGATCCTCGACCGGTGCCCTCCTCTGCGCCCGGCGCGCCGCGCAGCTGACGTCCACCCGGCGCGGTGGCACCGGCGGCGCGATCACGCCTCCTCCGCCGCAGCCACTCTCGGGTCGGCCCACGAGTACGTCCACTACGCCGCAGCCAAGGCGGGCATCGACGCGCTCACGGTCGCCCTGGCGAAGGAGCTCTCCGACCAGGGGGTGCGCGTCAACGCCGTCGCCCCCGGGATGGTGGACACCCGCATCCACGCCGACGCCGGCGATCCTCACCGCGTCGCGCGGGTGGCCGCCCGGGTGCCGATGGGCAGGGTCGGCCAGCCGGAGGAGATCGCTCCGGCGATCGCGTGGCTGCTCGGGCCCGAGGCCGGCTACGTCACCGGCGCGGTGCTGCGGGTGGCCGGAGGGCTGTGGTCCTCCAGGCGTGAGACCCACGTCATGGGTTGGTCTCCTTCCGGCCGGACCCTGTGCCTGAGACGGTCACGTTTCGGGTGCGCCGACCACTGCACGCGCCCGTCGTGGCAGGCGAGCGAACCCCGGGAAAGACGGCGCTGGGGCTTGCCGCGGTGATCATCGTGAGCCATCACCTGGCACAAGCATTCGATGCCGTGGAGGTGGGGTCAGGCAGGGATCACCAGCAGGCGACGCTGGAGCCGCTCTGGTCGAGGCATGGCTGGCCCTGGCGTGTGAGAACTTGCCGCCCCCGGCCACCGTCGAGCGGGTCGCTGCCCCGCACTCCCTCGTCGCCCGGGTGCAGGCGACGGAGGCCGCCGCCCTCGCCGGTCTGAACCGGGCGATGAGGGTGGAGCCAGGCCCCGAGACCCGGCCCGACGGGTCGATGGTCACCCCCGCCCGCGCGCCCGTGGCCCCGAAGGTCATCGACGCGGTCGCCCCCGCCCTGTGCCTGGGCCGCGCTGCCGCGGCGCGCCGGGTCCAGGACGCCGACCAGCTCACCCGCTGCCTGCACACCACCTACGAGCTGCTCACCGGAGGGTTCATCGACGCCGGCATCACCCAGGTCGTCAGAGGACCGCCAGGGCGCGCAGCCCTGCACGTCGGCGCGGAAGAGGGTGCGGGCCCCCGCACCAGGTCCGGCGCTGGGCGGGCGGGACGGCTCGTGTCGACGACGCTCATGCAGCCTCCGGTCCTCCGGTGTCGCCGGGTCGGGGCGGTGGGCGGGAGCGACCGGCCGTCGAGCAGGGCGCCCATCAGGGGAGGGCTCGCGACCACGAGGCGAACCGCCGACACCGTAGTGGTGCCCGCCGCCCCGACCTAGGGTGGTGAAGAGCACCCAGGAGGGACGAGATGACGCACGTTCTCGACGACATGTACGACCGGCCCGGTCGCGACGCACCGCGCAACAGGGCCGCCACCGCGTCGCTGACGATGGGGCTGCTGAGCCTGCTGCTCTCCGTCCTCACCGGGATCCCCGCCATCGTCGCCGGGATCGTCGGCCTGGGGCGCGCCCGGTCGCGCGGCGCAGGCGGGGGCAAGAGCGTGGCGGGGATCCTGCTGGGGCTGGCGTCCGTGGCCGTGCTCGTCGCCGCCGTCGCCTTTCTCGTCCCGGCGTGGACGACGGTGCAGAGCGTCCGCGAGATGCAGGAGCAGGGGCTGCCGGCGGCCGACAGCCCCCAGGCCCAGCAGGGCACGGTCGAGGCGGAGAGGGCCCTGGAGCAGCTGGGCGTGGACCCCTCCTCGCTCAGCTGCGACGAGCCGGGTCTCTCCGGCGTCAAGGCCGGCCTGTCCTGCACGGGGACGACGCTGGACGGGCAGCCCGCCGCCGTCGAGGGCACGTGCCCGGCCGTCCAGCTGCTGCGCGGCAAGGCCACGTGCGAGGGCACCGTCAACGGTGACCCGGCCAGCGTGCGCGTCACCCTCGAGGACGGGGTGCCCAGCGTGGAGATCCTGTCGGGGCCCTGACGCGGCGCCGGTTCTCGATCGCGCGGGCTCAGGCGCGCGGGAGGCGGATCGCCCGGGTCATCACGGCGTCCAGGGCAGGGCTGGTAGCCACCGTCCCGTCACGGCGGTCGCCCTCGCGTCGGCCCCGACGAGGCAGCGCGCCCGGGGGCGCGCTGTGGTCTCGGCGTGGTTCCCGGTGCGGATCTCCCCCGGCTCGACGAGGACCACCTGGGCACCGGACGCGCGCAGCCCGCGGCGCGGGCGGGCCATGAGGGCTTCCCCGGCGGTCTTCGAGGCCCTCGGGGCGGGGAGGACGGCCTGCGTCATCGCACGGCAGAGACGGACCCCTCCGGCTGGCCAGCCAGCGGACCAGCAGGGCCGGCCGTGAGGCAGGGGCCGGGTCAGAGCCGGGTCAGGAGCACGGGCCCGTCGTCGGTGACGACGACCGTGTGCTCCGCGTGGGCGGCGCGGGCCTTGTCCGCCGTGGCCACCGACCAGCCGTCGCGCTTGGTGCGGTAGCTCGAGGAGCCGGCCAGCAGCATCGGCTCGATGGCCAGCGTCGCGCCAGCGTGCAGGCGGACGTCGCCGGCGCCGAGCCCCGGGTAGTTGGGCACGAACGGTGCCTCGTGCATCTCCCGGCCGATGCCGTGCCCGCCGTGGTCGGGCAGGTGCGCGTAGCCGTGCGCGCGCGCGACGGCGTCGACGGCGGTGGCGACGTCCAGCAGGGTGGCGCCGGGCACCGCCGCGGCGATCCCGGCCGCCAGCGCCTCCTCCGTGGCGGCGACCAAGGCCGCGTCGCCGGGACGGGGCGCGCCGACGGCGACGGTGATGGCCGCGTCGCCGTTCCATCCGTCGAGGGTGGCGCCGGCGTCGACGCTCAGCAGGTCGCCCTCCTTCAGACGGGCCCCGGTGGGGCGGCCGTGGACGACCACCTCGTTGGTCGACAGGCACAGCACCCCGTTGAAGGGCACCGGCGCCCACGAGGGGTGGTAGTCCAGGAACGGCGAGGTGGCGCCGTTCTCCGCGAGGACGGTGCGGGCGATCTCGTCGAGCTCGCGCAGCCTCACGCCGGGGACGGCAGCGGCGGCCACCTGGTCGAGCATGGTGGCGACGATGCGCCCCGCCTCGCGCATGGTGGTGATCTCGGTGGCGGTGCGCTGAGGGAGAGGCTGGTTCACGGCCTCCAGGGTAGGTCGCTCGCATGGCAAGATCACCTCCGGTGAGGCCGAGGGCGTGAAGCGAGACCACCTCTCCTCGCGCCACGGCGTCAACGACCTCGTGAAGAACCGGGGCGTGAACCTGGCGCTCACCACGCTGCTCGTCCTCACCGCCTTCCTCATGGCCACCGGGGCGATGGTCATGGAGCGCACGCTCGGCTCCGTCGACGCGCTCTTCGAGGTGGCTCGGCCCCCGCACTTCCTGCAGAGGCACACCGGCGACTACGGTGCCGACGCGCTCGCCGCCTTCGCCGACGAGCGCCCCGAGGTGGAGTCCTGGCTGATCGAGGACATGGTGGGTCTCGACGGCTCGGCCATCTCGTGGCGCCGGCCCTCGACGGGGGAGTCGGGCGACCTGCCCGCGAGCCTCGTCGGCAACCTCGTCGTGTCGCAGAACGACGGCTTCGACCTCCTCGTCGACGGCGCCGGCGCCGTCCCGCGCCCCTCGCCGGGGAGGTGCACGTCCCCGTGGCCTACCAGCAGGACCTGGGGCTGAAGACCGGTGACGAGCTCGTGATCTGCACCGACGCGGGAGATCGCGGGTTCACCGTGGCGGGGTTCGTCCGCGACGCCCAGATGGCCTCGTCGCTGTCCTCGGCCACGCGCTTCCTCGTCGCCGAGGACGACCTCGCGTCCCTGAGGAGCGCCGGCGGCGGTGACCCCGAGATCATCGTCGAGTACCGACTCACCGACGTCTCGCTGTCCGACGGCTTCCAGACCGCGTACGAGTCGCAGGAGGCGCTGCCGAAGAACGGCGCACCGTCGTCGTCCTCCACGGTGCGCTCCGACCACGCCGGGCCGAACATCTCGTAGGTGGTGCGCCCGAGCGGATCCCGGTGCAGGTGCAGGTGATCCCACCGACGGCCTCGGACATCGCGTCCGGGAAGCCATGGGGGCCCGTCCACGTGGGGACGTCGACCACCCCGTCGAGCGTGATGAACTCGTGGACCCGGATCCTGCCCATGACGTGCTCCCGTCGTCCTCGTCGGCGCTGCAGCGGTGCAGACGGCGTCATCCTGCCGAAGTCCTCGCTCGCTGTCGATCAACTGCCTGGACCAGCGGTGCGCGCCGCGCCAGGATCATCCGATGGACCTGCGCATCCAGTGCCTCTGCATCGACACCACCGACCCCGCACGCCTGGCCGGCTTCTGGCAGGAGGCCCTGGGGTGGCGCCGCACCCACGACGACGACGACGAGGTGGTCCTGGAACCGCCGCTCGGCAGCGCGGAGGACGGGATCGTCCCCGACCTGCTGTTCCTGCGCGTGCCGGAGGAGAAGGCGGGAAAGAACCGCCTGCACCTGGACCTGCGCCCGCTGGACCGGGACGCCGAGGTCGCGCGGCTGGAGGGACTGGGCGCCCGCCGGGTCGACGTCGGGCAGGGGGAGCAGACCTGGGTGGTCCTCGCCGATCCCGACGGCAACGAGCTCTGCGTCCTGTCACCGCTCGGGCCCGACGACACCGACCCCGCCGGCGAGGCTGGCGCCGCCGACGGCTGAGCACGTCCGGGCTCGGGCGTCAGGAGACGGGCTGGTCCGCGTCCCCTGTGCGTGCGGTCCGACGGCGCAGGCGCGTCGTGACCGACCGCGCCGAGGTGGCTGTGGCCGGGGCGGCGAGCATCGCGAGGACCACCGCGCCGGGGCCGCCGGCGCGCAGCGCCCCGCGATCACGGCGAGGAGCGGTCCGATGGTGCAGGAGAGCGACGCGAGCGCGCACGTCGCGCCGCAGCCGATCTGAGAACCCCGGCCGGCGCGCGTGGCGATGCCGCGACGGCCCAGGAACCCGATGCCCAGCTCGTGTCCGGTCACCAGGCGGACCCGGAGGACCAGCAGCACGTCGCCGATCACGATGGTGACGATCGGGAGGTGCGGCTGGGCGGCGACGGCGAAGCGCTCCCGGGCCTGGCCGTCGACGGCGTCGACGTGGGTGAGGCCCTTCGCCCCGCCCTGCTCGACGAAGGTCTGCATGGCCGGGCGCCCGCCCAGCCCGGCGACGCCGACCACGTCGAGCGTGCCGTCGTCCACGGCGGCGACGGTGACGTCCAGGACGACCTCGCCACCACCGCCGCACCCGCCATGACCAGGGCCGGGGCGACGAGCAGGGAGGCGATCAGCGGGCGTCGGGCTCGGGCGCGACGGGTGGCGGGAGCCGAGGTCGTGCAGGGAGACCCCGCGAGGTGGTCCAGGGCTGCCCTTCGCCCGGCAGCGGTGTCGGCCGCGGCTGGCACACTCGGCCACGACTGTTCTTCCGCCTCACCCCACCCCTGGAGACTCGTGACCGCCACAGACCGCGCCGTCGAGCTGACGATCGTCGCCGCCCGCGCCGCCTCCGAGAAGCAGGCCAGCGAGATCCTCGCGCTGGACGTCTCGGACCAGCTCGTGATCACCGACTCGTTCCTCCTCGCGGCGGCGAACAACCCCCGCCAGGTGCGCGCCGTGGTGGACGCGGTCGAGGAGGCCATGAAGGCTGCCGGCGCGACGCTGGTCCGCCGCGAGGGCGTCTCCGATGCGCGCTGGGTGCTGCTCGACTACGCCGACGTGGTGGTGCACGTCCAGCTGGCCGAGGACCGCGAGTACTACGCGCTCGAGCGGCTCTGGAAGGACGGGCCGGCGATCGAGCTCCCCGCCGACGTCACCGACCCGCCGTCCGGCCCGAGCCCCGACGACGCCGAGGCCGAGCGCCCCCTCTACCCGCCGTCCGCGCCGGAGCCGGGGCCCGCCACGGCAGAGCACCCCAGCACGGGGGGATGAGGCGCCGGTGACCGCCTCGCGGATCATCCTGTGGCGCCACGGGCGCAGCGCCATGAACGCCACGGGCGGCTTCCAGGGCCAGCTCGACACCCCGCTGGACGCCGTGGGCCTCGCGCAGGCCCAGCGGTCCGCGCTCGTGCTGGCCGACGAGATCGCCGGGAGTCCCGTGCGCCTCGTGACCTCCGACCTCACCCGCGCGGCGTGGACGCTCGCGTCCCTCGCCGTCGCCTGCGACCTCCCGAGCCGGGTGGACGAGGACGTGCGCGAGGTCGAGGCGGGCCTGTGGCAGGGCCTGCACGTGCGGGACATCGCCGCGCGCTGGCCGGAGGAGTACGCCGCCTGGCGGGCCGGCGCCCACGAGGTGAGGGCCGGCGTGACGGGGGAGACCCGCACCGAGATGGGGCAGCGCATGGCCGGCGCCGTGCGCCGTCACGCCGCGGCCACCCCCGACGGCGGGACGCTCCTCATCGCCACCCACGGCGCCGTGACCCGCTCCGGGGTGCTCGAGCTGACGGGGCTCGGCCCCGCGGCGAGCCCCGCGCTGGGCTCGCTGGGCAACGCCCGCTGGGCGATCCTCCGTCCGGCGCTCGCCGAGGTGTCGAGCGACCGGCACGGCGACGTCGACGAGGGCCTGGCGCACCGG
>JBBSRD010000166.1:0-7029 GCA_038243415.1 Actinomycetales bacterium
CTACGCCGAGCACTCCTTCAACGCCTCGACGTTCACCGCCCGCGTGGTGACCTCGACGCTGTCGGACCTGTACTCCGCGGTGACCGCGGCGGTCGGGGCGCTCAAGGGCCCGCTGCACGGCGGCGCCAACGAGGCCGTGATGCAGGTCTTCGGTGAGATCGGCACCCCGGACAACGTGGACGCGTGGCTGAAGGACGCGCTGGCGAACAAGAAGAAGATCATGGGTTTCGGGCACCGGGTCTACAAGAACGGTGACTCCCGCGTCCCGACGATGAAGGCCGCCCTCGACGAGCTCGCCGAGCACACCGGCAGGCAGGACCTCCTGGAGATGTACGACGGCCTGGAGACCGCCATGACGTCGGGCAAGAACATCAAGCCGAACCTCGACTACCCGTCCGGGCCCGCGTACCACCTCATGGGCTTCGACACGGAGACGTTCACGCCGCTGTTCGTCGCCGCCCGGGTCACCGGGTGGTGCGCGCACGTCCGCGAGCAGCTGGCGTCGAACGCGCTGATCCGCCCGCTGTCCGAGTACGTCGGTCCGGACGAGCGGCACGTGCCGGGCGCCTGAGCCTCGAGCGCCGCCGCACGCCGGCGGCGCTCAGGAGCGGGCGTGGTCCAGCAGCGCCTGGACGGAGGAGCCGATCCACGCCGCGAGGGCCTCGTCCCCGTCCGGCCCGACGGGGTCGACCACGCGGCGCGACATCACGGCGCCCATGACGAACGCGTCGACCGCGGAGGCTCTGTCGCGGGCCTCCGCCTCGGGCACGCCCTCCGCACGGAGGCGCGTGACGAGCGGGCCGGTGGTCTCCCGCTCCAGGAAGTCGCGCAGGACGTGGGCCGCCTCGGGGCGGCTGCCGGCAGCGCGGACCAGGATGAGCACCGGGTCGCCGGCCCCTTCCTGGCGCCAGCGACTCACCATGGAGGCGGCCATGCGGGCGCCGATGCCCTCGTGGGGGCCGTCGAGCACCGCGGACACGCGCAGGCCCACGTCGCTCACCGCGAGGAAGAGCCCGTCCTTGCTGCCGAAGTAGCGGGTGACCAGCCCGGGGGTGATGCCCGCCGCGGCGGCGACCGTGCGCACGGGGGTGGCCTCGTAGCCGTGCTCGGCGAACAGCGCCCGCGCGGCGTCGGCGATGGCGGTGCGCGTGCGCCCCGCGTCCCTGGTGCGGGGCGGTGCCGGCGCTCCCGCGGGCTCCTCGGTCATGGGCACCGCCGGAGCCTACGAGGTCTCGCGACTCATGTATACGTGCGTCTACTTGGGGCGTACGCTCACGCGCTGCGGCCCACCGCTCCACCCACGCGAGAAGGACGTCATGGCGACACCCCCCGACACCCGGTCCACCTCTGCAGCGTCGCAGCCCGATCAGTCCTCACCCCGGCCGAGCTCCGACGGCGCACCGTCCCAGGCGTCGTGGTGGACCCTCGTCGCGGTCGCCATCGCGATCTTCATGCTCCTCGTCGACGTGACGATCGTCAACGTCGCCCTCCCGGAGATCGAGGCGGACCTCAACTCCTCCTTCGCCGACCTGCAGTGGGTCATCGACGCGTACGCCCTCACCCTCGCGGCGTTCCTGCTCACGGCCGGGTCGCTGGGGGACCGCATCGGGCGGCGCAAGCTCTTCGCCATCGGCATCGCGATCTTCGTCGCCGCCTCGCTGGCCTGCGGGCTGTCCACCACGCCGAACACGCTCACCGCGTCGAGGGCCGTGCAGGGCGTGGGCGGCGCGATCATGTTCGCCACCTCGCTGGCCCTGCTCGCCTCCGCCTACCAGGGCCGCCAGCGCGGCGTCGCCTTCGGCGTCTACGGCGCGGTGACCGGTGCCTCCACCGCGATCGGTCCGCTGGTCGGCGGCCTGCTGGTGACGGCGCTGTCGTGGCAGTGGATCTTCTACGTCAACATCCCCATCGGTCTGGTGGCCATCGTCATCACCCTCACCAAGCTCGGTGAGTCCAAGGACCCGTCGGTGCGCCGGTTCGACGTCCCCGGGCTCATCACGTTCTCCCTGGGCCTGGCCCTGCTGGTCTTCACGCTCATCCGCGGCAACGAGCAGGGGTGGACGTCCGCGACCACGGTGCTGGAGCTGGGAGGGGCAGCCGCTCTCCTCGTGGCCTTCTTCCTCGTCGAGCACCACCGCCGCGACCCCATGCTCGACCTCTCGCTGTTCCGGATCCCGACGTTCATCGGCGCCCAGGTGGCTGCCTTCGCCGTCTCCTTCGCGATGTTCGCGCTCTTCCTCTACCTCGTGCTCTACCTGCAGAACGTCCTCGGCTACTCCGCGCTCGCCACCGGCGTGCGCCTCCTCGCGGTCAGCGGCGTGTCCCTGGTCGTCGCGCCGATCGCTGGTCGCCTCACCACCTCCGTCCCCTACCGCGTGCTCATCGGCAGCGGGCTGGCGGTGCTGGCGGTGGGCATCGCGCTCATGCTGCGCGTCGACGCCACGTCCTCCTGGTGGGCGCTCTTCCCGGGCCTGGTCCTCGCCGGCGTCGGCATCGGGGCGATCAACCCGCCGCTGGGCTCGCTCGCCGTGGGCGTCGTCGACCCGGCGCGCTCCGGCATGGCGTCGGGCATCAACTCCACCGCGCGCCAGGTCGGCATCGCGGTGGGCACGGCCGCCTACGGGGCGCTGTTCACCACCCACGTGAGCACCGGGGTGGACGCCGCGCTGGCCGGTGCGCCCGTCCCCGCCGCTGCCCGCTCGGGCATCGACGACGCGGTCTCCTCCGGGGCCATCGACCGGGTCGCCCAGACGCTCCCCGGGCCGTTCCGGGACGGATTCGTCGACGCCATGCGCGCCACCTTCGCCTCGGGGCTGGACCAGCTGTTCGTCCTCGGCGCTGTCGTCGCCGCCGTCGGTGCGGTCGTGTGCTGGTTCACCATCCGCCAGAAGGACCTGCACGCCAGCGGCAGCGGTCGCTGAGCACCATCTCCTCAGCCTGACCGGGGACGTCCAGCCGCGCTCAGCCGCGTCACGGCGCGGCTGGGCCTCCCCGTCCGGCGACGTCAGACGGCGTGGAGCAGCAACGCCTCGCCCTGACCGCCGCCGCCGCACAGCGCGGCGATCCCGGTGCCCCCGCCGCGCCGGTGCAGCGCGTGCGCCACGTGCAGCGCGAGCCTCGCCCCCGAGGCGCCGACGGGGTGGCCCAGCGCGATGGCCCCACCCTCGCGGTTGAACGCCTCCGTCGGCAGGCCGAGGTCGCGGGCAGACTGGATGAGGACTGCCGCGAAGGCTTCGTTGATCTCCAGGACGTCGAGGTCGCCGACCTCCACGCCGCCGCGGCGCAGAGCCGCGTCGATGGCCCGCGACGGCTGGGAGTGCAGCGAGGTGTCCGGGCCGGCCGTCTGCCCCGAGGCGCCGATGCGCGCCAGCGGCTCCAGCCCGTGCTCCCTGGCCCAGGCCAGCGAGGTCACCACCACCGCGGCCGCGCCGTCGGACAGGGGTGACGCCGAGCCCGCGGTGATGGTGCCGTCCGGCGCGAACGCGGGACGCAGCCTCGCGAGGGTCTCGACGGTGGTGCCGGGGCGGATGCCCTCGTCGTCGGCCACCTCGGTGACCGCACCCTTCTTGCCCGTGATGCTCACGGCCGCGATCTCCTGCGCCAGCACCCCGACGGTGCGGGCGGCGTCGGCGCGCTCGTGGGAGCGGGCGGCCACCTCGTCCTGCTCCTCGCGGCTGATGCCGAGCCCCGCCATCGGCGCTTCGGTGTCGGCGCCCATGGAGCGCTGGCTGAAGGCGTCGGTCAGCGCGTCGGACAGCGCGTCCACCAGGGGCGCGTCCCCGTACCCGAGCCCGGCGCGGGCGCCGTGCAGCACGTGGGGGGCGCGGCTCATCGACTCCTGGCCGCCGGCGACGACGACGGACGCCTCGCCGAGGCGGATCATCCGCGCCGCGTCGGTGATGCTCGAGAGCCCCGACAGGCAGATCTTGTTGACCGTCGAGGTCGGGACGTCCCAGCCGATGCCGGCGGCCACGGCGGCCTGACGTGCCGGCCCCTGGCCGGCGCCGGCCTGCACCACCTGGCCGAGGACCACCTGGTCGACGTCTGCGGCGGTGATCCCTGCCCGCTCCAGGGCCGCACGCACCGCGACCGCCCCCAGCTCGGGGGCCGTCAACGAGGACAGCGCCCCGAGGAAGCGGCCGAAGGGCGTGCGGGCGCCGCCGAGCAGCACCGGGACAAGGGCGTCGTCGCTCATGGCGACCAGCCTAGGGAGTGTTCGCCGCTCCCGGACCGCCCGCGCTGCTCAGGCGACCGTCTGGCGGAGCGTCCCCAGCCCCGCGATCTCGGTGGTGACGACCTGCCCGGACGTCAGAAAGACCTGCGGGTCCTGCCCGGCGCCGCAGCCGGCGGGCGTCCCGGTCCAGACGAGGTCGCCGGGGCGGAGCTCCACGGTGGCGGAGAGCCGGGCGATCAGCTCGCACACGCTGAACACCATGGAGGCCGTCGTGCCGTCCTGCACGGTGCGGACCGCCGCGCCGTCGCCGGTCCCCTCGGCCACGGTGCAGCGCACCGAGAGCGCGTCGACGTCGTGGCCGGCGGCACGCACCTCGTCGACCGTC
The DNA here is from genome assembly GCA_038243415.1 of Actinomycetales bacterium. Lineage (GTDB taxonomy): Bacteria > Actinomycetota > Actinomycetes > Actinomycetales > Quadrisphaeraceae > CADCUY01. Next base: position 4,560 of record JBBSRD010000166.1, read on the forward strand.
GTCACCCAGGGCCCGACAGGCGCGTACCCGGCGAAGGACTTGCCCATGCTGAACTGCGGCGTCCCGCCGCGCGTCTGGATGGTGCGGTCGGTGAGGTCCTGACCGACCATCATCCCGGCGACGTGGTCCCAGCCCTGCGCGGCGTCGATGTCACGGCCGCCGCGGCCGATGACGAGGATCATCTCCGCCTCCCAGTCGACGCGGTCACCGCTGAGGTGCAGCTCCGAGACCGCTCCCGTCATCGAGGACGCGAACTTGGTGAAGACGACGGGGTGCTCGGGCGCCTGCGCGCCGATCTCGGCGGCGTGGTCGGCGTAGTTCAGGCCGATCGCGAAGATCTGCGACGGGGCCGGGACCGGCACGCCGAGGTCCGCGACGTCGTAGGCGGCAGAGTCCGCGTGCGCCGCGACGTCGACGTCGGCGGCCCAGCGCGTGAAGGCCTCGATGTCCGCCCAGAGCGCCTGCGGATCGGCCGCGAAACGGCCGTCGCTGGCGCGCTCGACGTCCAGGGCGACCTCGTCCGTGACGAGGTGGGTCCGGTGGTTGATGGCGGCGATGCGCATCGGTCTCCTTTGGTCGGTGCGGGGCTGTATACCCACTCTGGCAGGTAGTCCTCGGGGAGCGCCAGGGTGTGATGCCCGCTCAGGAGGTGCGGAAGCCCGCGGGCTCGTCCGTCGGCTCGCCCCAACGGCGGTCGAGCGAGCCCACCCGGCCCGGCGGGTCGTCGTCGAAGGCGGCGAGCAGCGCGTCGCAGGCGGCCCGCGGACCCTGCGCCACCACCTCGACGGAGCCGTCGTCGAGGTTGATCGCCGCACCGCGCAACCCGAGGTCGCGGGCTCGTCCGGCGACCCACCAGCGCATCCCCACGCCTTGCACGCGTCCCGCGATGCGGATGGTCAGTCGGGTGTCGTCGCTCATGGGCCCTCACGAGAGGCTCGGGCAGCGCTCGCCAGCTGATGCGCCAAGGGTTGCTGCCCCGATTCACGGGGGTTCTCGATGCTCGGCACTACACCGGTCGAATATCGACGAGGCTCTCGATCCCGACGAGGTCATCGGCGTTGCGGGTCGCCAGCGGTAGCCCGTATGTCATGGCGACCGCGGCGATGAGCAGGTCGAACTGACGCTTGCGCGGTTGCCGGCCCGCCTGACGGACTGCGGCTGCCACGTCACCAAATGTTCGAGCCACCTCGTCATCGATGGTGATCGGGTCGTACGCCGCCTCGATCTTCCTCAGACGCTGCCTGCGTCGCGTCCGCTCGAGGGGGTCATCGGTCATCAAAGGTCCCGCCGTCAGCTCGGCAAGGGTGACGACGCTGATCGAGGTTCCTGTCGGCAGCGCCCCTGCGACGTCCGTGTCCTCGAGGTCCAGCACGACCGAGGTGTCCAGCAGCCAGATCGGGTCGCTGGAGCTGGAGCCGCTCACGGCTCGAACCACGGATCGGCGACGGCGTCGAGGTCGGAGCGGAAGCGGGCAGAGTCGAGAGGTTCGAGGTCCTTCGCGAGCGCTAGCAGGCGTTCGCGGCTGACGACCCGTTGGCGACCGGCCGGCATCGGACGGATCTCGGCGATCGGGTGGCCGTTGCGGGTCACGACGAAGGTCTCACCTGCCTCCACCCGCCGCATGATCTCGGCGTTGTCGTTGCGGAGCTCCCGCTGGGCGATGGTCTGCACCGCCCGAGTGTAGCGCGCAGTGCTACACGGCGGCGTCGTCGCTCTCCACGTCTCGCATCCGGTAGCGCGACGCGACGGCTAGCCTGACCGTGATGCCGACGTCGGCAGGCTGGCCAGCATGGCGCAATTGGTAGCGCACCTGTCTTGTAAACAGGGGGTTGTGGGTTCGAGTCCCACTGCTGGCCCTATCGGTGCGGGTCAGCGAGGGGGTCTCCACACGCGACACCGTGCTCGACTCTGGCGGTCACCGGACACTCACCGAGATCGTGGGCGACGACCACGCGGTGCTCACCGTCCTCCGCGACGGGATCCCCGTCGGTGCCCTCGACTGCGAGGCGGTCGGCACGGTCACGTGTGGGATCTTCGACGCCGAGGGCGAGTGGCAGGTGTGAGCAGTCACGGATGACTGTGACTGCGGGGCCGTGCCTAGCGGCCCTGTCTGGTCAGGTCAGGGCTGGGACGTGCAGCGCTTTACACTTCTATTCCACTAAGGGTGCCGTTGTGAGCATGCTGATCGGTGTTGCGGAGGCTTCGACCCGGCTGGGTGTCTCAGTTCGACGCGTCCGCGCCATGGTCGAGCGCGGCGACCTGCCTGCCCGATCCATCTCTGGGCGCTGGGTGATCGACGAGTCGGAGCTGGTCGGCAGGGGCGATCGGTGTGTGGCGCGCCCCATGTCGCCAAGGGTCGCCACGGCGCTCCTCGACCTGCTGTCGGGGGAGGAGCCGTCGGGTTGTCCGCGAGCGAGGCGTGGCGGCTGAGAGGTCGACGTGACCAGCTCTTCACGGACCCGGCCCCCGC
>JBBSRD010000167.1:0-7016 GCA_038243415.1 Actinomycetales bacterium
CACCCGGCACGGACATGCCGGCGGTGCGCGCGGCCGCGGGGTTGGCGCCGACGGCCCGCAGGCGGAACCCGAGGGTGCTGCGCTCCAGGACCCACCAGACCACCACGGCGGCGAGGACCACGACGACCAGCCCCGCGTGGACGCGGAACCCGGCGCCGAGGAGCAGCGGCAGCTCGGCGTTCTCCCCCACGGGCGGGCTGATGGGGTTCGAGGCGCCGGGGCGCTGGAAGAAGGGGCGTGCGAGGAGGTAGGCGATGAGGTAGACGGCGATGTAGTTGAGCATGATCGTCGTGATGACCTCGTGAGCCCCGGTCCGCGCCCGCAGCGCGCCGGCGATGCCGGCCCACAGGGCCCCGGCGACGATCCCGGCGAGGATCGCGAGCGCCACGTGGATCACCGGGGGCATGTCGACGGCGAACCCGACGTAGCCCGCGGCGGCGGCGCCGACGAGCACCGGGCCGGCGCCGCCGAGGTTGAACAGCCCGGCACGGAAGGCGAGCGCGACGCCGCGGCCGGCGGCGCTGCGCGGCGTGGCGATCGTCAGCGTCTCGGTGATGGGGCGCAGGGCGCGGCGCGCGCTCTGCGCCTGCGGGTCGAAGATCGCGCCGCGCAGCATCGCCCCGTACGCCGACGCCGCGGCGTCCCAGCCGCGGGCGAGCAGGTCGGTGGGGCGGGCGAAGAAGTAGCCGGCGGCGGCGCGCGTGGCGGGGTCGGCGGCGGCGATGAGCAGCCCGCCGAGGACGAACGCCAGCACGATCGCGAGGACGGTGACCACGGCGGAGGAGCGCCGCAGGTCGGCGAGGAGCCGCTCGCCGCGGCCGGGGCCGGCCGCCTCGAGCTCCGTGGGCCCCGACGGGGGCGCGGGCGCCCGGGCGCTCACGGCGTGGATTCCGAGGCAGGCAGGGGATCGGCCTCGGCGGCTGGGTCGGCGGCTGGCTGCGGTGGCACGCCCGCCATCATCAGCCCCAGCACGTCACGGTCGGCAGGGGCGTCCACGATCCCCACGACCTTCCCGCGGTACATCACGGCGATGCGGTCGGCGAGCTCGAGCACCTCGTCCAGCTCGGTGGAGACGATGAGCACGGGCACCCCGGAGTCGCGCTCGGCGATGATCCGGCGGTGCACGAACTCGATGGAGCCGACGTCGAGCCCGCGGGTGGGCTGCGAGGCGATGAACAGCCTCAGGGGGCGGGACAGCTCGCGGGCGAGGACCACCTTCTGCTGGTTCCCCCCCGACAGCGTGGAGGCGGCGACGGCGGCGCTGGGCGCGCGCACGTCGTACTCCTGGACGGCGGCCTCCGCGTGCTCGCGCACCGCGTCGGCGTCCATCCCGAGGCCACCGATGCCGCGGGCGAAGGGGGCGCTGCCGTACCGGTCGAGCACGAGGTTCTCCGCGAGGGAGAAGCTGCCCACCAGCCCGTCGAGGCTGCGGTCCTCGGGGACGAAGCCGACCCCGGCGTCGAGCACCGTGCGGACGCTGGAGCCCACCAGCTCGGTACCGCCGAGCCGGATCGAGCCCGACACGTCGCGCTGGAGGCCGACGATCGCCTCGGTGAGCTCGCTCTGCCCGTTGCCCTGCACGCCGGCGACGGCCAGCACCTCTCCCTGGGCGATGTCGAGGTCGACGCCGTCGACCACCACGGTGCCGACGGGGTCGCGGACCACGAGGTCGCGGATCACCACGGTGGTCTCCCCGCGGCGCGGCGGGTCCTTCTCGACACCGAGGTTGACGGAGCGCCCCACCATGAGCGACGCGAGCTCGGTCTGCGTGGACCGAGGGTCCGCCTGGCCGACCACCGCGCCGCGGCGGATGACGGTGATGGTGTCGGCGATCTCGCGGACCTCGCGCAGCTTGTGGGAGATGAACACGATGGACGTCCCCGCCGCCGCGAGCTGGCGCATGATCGCGATGAGCTCGTCGGTCTCGGCGGGGGTGAGCACGGCGGTGGGCTCGTCGAGGATGAGCACCGAGGCGTCCCGCAGGAGCGCCTTGATGATCTCCACGCGCTGCTGGACCCCGACGGGGAGGTCCTCCACGAGGGCGTCGGGGTCCACCGCGAACCCGTAGCGGTCGCTGATCTCACGGACGCGACGCCGGGTCGCCTCGAGGTCGAGGAGACCGCGGCGGGTGGTCTCGTGGCCGAGCATGACGTTCTCGACGACGGACAGGACCGGGACCAGCATGAAGTGCTGGTGCACCATGCCGATCCCGGCCGCCATCGCGTCTGCCGGCCCCGAGAACGCCACCGGCGCGCCGTCGACGAGGATCCGTCCGGCGTCCGGCTGGTAGAGGCCGTAGAGGACGTTCATCAGCGTCGACTTGCCGGCGCCGTTCTCGCCGAGGAGAGCGTGGATCTCCCCCGGCTCGACGACGAGGTCGATGGCGTCGTTCGCCGTCAGGTCGCCGAACCTCTTGGTGATGCCCTCCAGCGCGAGCTGCACGCCCTCTCCCTCCCCGTCACCCTCGTCGTCGTTCGCCGCGTCGCCGGTGCCTACGGCTTCGGGGAGGCCGGGGACTCGACGGTGATGTCGCCCGCGACGATCTGCTCCTGCAGCGTCTTGAGCTCCTCCTTGAGGCCGGCGGGCAGCTTCTCGTCGAAGTCGTGGAACGGCGCGAGCGCCACGCCCTTGTTCTCCAGGGTCCCGACGTACGGGTCGGCGGTGAACTTCTTCTCGAGGCCGTTCTTCATGGAGGTCTCCACGGCCGTGCCGATCTCCTTCACGACGGACGTGAGGATGAGGTCGCGGTAGTCCGGCTGGGCGTCGTACCCGTCGGCGTCGACCCAGATGACCTTGACCGCACCACCGTTGGCGTTGGCGGCCTTGGCGGCGGCCAGCGCGCCGGTCCCGACGGGGCCCGCGACGGGGAGGATGACGTCGGCCCCGGCGGCGATGAGGTTGTTCGTCGTGTTCTGGCCCTTCGCGACGTCGTCGAAGTCACCGGTGAACTGGCCGTCCTGGGCGGCCTCGTCCCACCCGAGGACCTTCACGTCGGCGCCCTTGTCCTCGTTGAACTTCTTGACGCCCTCGGCGAAACCGTCCATGAAGATCGTGACGGGCGGGATCTTCACCCCGCCCCACGTGGCGACGGTGCCGGTCTCGCTGACGGCCGCGGCGGCGTACCCGGAGAGGTAGGCGGCCTGGGCGGTGTCGAACAGCAGAGGCTTGACGTTGTCCTTGGGCTCCTCCGTCGTGGAGTCGACGAGGGCGAAGTTGGTGTCGGGGTTCGCGTCGGCGGACTTCGCCGTGGCGTCGGCCAGCAGGAAGCCGACGGTGATGATCTGGTTGCACCCGGCGGAGACGAGGCTGTCGAGGTTGGGGGTGTACGCCGCCTCGTCCTTCGACTCCGCGGTCTTGGTCTGGATGCCGAGCGTCTCCTCGGCGGCCTGGAGGCCCTTGAAGCCGGACTCGTTGAAGGACTGGTCGTTGAACCCGCCCGCGTCCGAGACCATGCAGCCCAGGAAGTCGGCGCCCTCGGACCCCCCGCCGGACGAGCCGCCCGAGGCGGACTCCTCGGGGGCCGAGCCGCACCCGGCCACGACGATCGCCAGCGACCCCATCAGGGCGAGCGCCCCGTACCTGCTCTTCACGTGTTCCTCCACCGGTGGTGCGTCATCTGGTTCATCGACCTGCGAACGGGCGCTCCGTCGCGCCCAGCGAAGACTAGGAGGCTCCGGGGGCTCCGGGGGCAGGGAGGGGAAGTTCGTCACCGGATCGCAACGTCGCTGGGCCGTGAGAGCGACCGCGGTGACCCACCGTCAGGGGCCGGACGGCTCCAAGGGCTGCAGCGCGGCGCCGGCGAGCAGGGCCGCCCCGAGGGCGACGGCTCGCTCGTCGGGATCGAAGTCACCGCGGTGCAGGTCCGTCGGCGCGCTGCCCTCTGCCCGTACGCCCAGGCGGGCCATCGCGCCCCTGGTGTGCTGCAGGTACCAGGCGAAGTCCTCGCCGCCGAGGCTCTGGTCGGTCTGCGTCACCGCGTCGGGACCGATCACCGCGCGCGCCGCGGCGTCGAAGGCCTCGACGGCCCCGGCGTCGTTGACCACCGGGGGCACCCCGCGCTCGTGGTCGACGTGGGCGTCGACGCCGTACGGGGCGACGATCTCGCCGATCGCGGCGGTCATGATGTCGCCCGCGCGCCGCCAGGCGTCGACGTCGAGACAGCGCAGGGTCCCGCGCGCGACGCCGTGGGGCGGGATGGCGTTCGCTGCTCCCCCGGCCTCGACCTGGCCCCAGACCATCGAGGCGCCGGCCCGCGGGTCCAGGCGGCGCGAGAGCACCGCGGGGGTCTCGGTGATGACCTTCGCGAGGGCGAAGACGAGGTCGGCGGTGAGGTGCGGGCGCGAGGTGTGGCCCCCGGGGCCGCTCAGCACCACCTTGAGCTTGTCGAAGGCGGCGGTCAGCGGACCGACGACGAGCCCCACGCGACCGATCTCCAGGTGGGGGTCGCAGTGGATGCCGAAGATCCGCTCGATGCCCTCGAGGCCCCCCGCGGCGACGACGTCGATGGCGCCGCCGGGGGTGGCTTCCTCGGCGGGCTGGAAGACCAGGCGCACCGCCCCGGGGAGCTCGCCGGCGGCGTGGAGGTCCGCCAGCACCAGGCCGGCGCCGAGGACCGCAGCGGTGTGGACGTCGTGGCCGCACGCGTGCGCGACGCCGGCGACCGTCGAGGAGAACGGCAGCCCGGTGGACTCCTGGAGGGGCAGGGCGTCGAGGTCGGCGCGCACGGCCACGCGCGGGGGGCCGTCACCGACGTCGCACACCAGGCCCGTGCCCGGCAGCAGGCGCGGTCCCAGGCCGGCGCCGCGCAGGGTCCTGACCAGGAGGTCGGTCGTGCGGTGCTCGCAGCGGCTCAGCTCCGGGTGGGCGTGCACGTCGCGGCGCAGGGCCACCAGCGCGGGCAGGTGGGCCGCGAGGAGCTCGCGGACGCGGGCGGTGGGCTCGCCGGTCTCGGTGGTTCGTGCGGGGTCCAGGGGATGTCCTTCCGTCTCCGCGGAGGCTATGCCCGAGCGGTTCCTCGTGCGCGGCGCCTGCTGCGGTCCAGCGTCCGCGCTTCCTACAGCAGGTCGGTGCGTCCGGCGGCGCGCCAGCCACCGACCACGTCCTTCAGGTGCTGGGCGTGCCCGCGCGTGGTGACGAGCAGGGCGTCCGGGGTGTCGACGACCACTGCGTCGGGCACGCCGACGACGGAGATGGCCCGCCCGCCCCCGGCGACGACGAGCCCCGAGGAACCCTCCACGGCGCGCACGGTCGCGGCGTCACCGACCACGGCCGTCGATCCCGGCTCGAGCCCGCGCGCGGCGTGCAGCAGAGCGGCGAGGGAGTCCCAGTCGCCCACGTCGTCCCAGCCGACCGCCCCGGGGACCACGGCGACCCCGCCGGCCGCCGCGACGGGCTCGGCGATGGCGTGGTCGATGGCGATCTTCAGGAGGGTGGTCCAGGTCGCGTCCAGCACCTCGTCGCGCGCCGTCGTGTCCCAGGCCGCGGCGATCCGGTCGAGACCGTCGGCCAGCGCGGGGGCCTGCTGGGCGAGGTGCTGGAGGAGCACCCCGGCCCGGGCCACGAACATGCCCGCGTTCCAGCGGTAGCGCCCGGACGCGAGGTAGTCGGCCGCGGTCCCGGCGTCGGGCTTCTCGACGAAGGACGTCACCCGTGAGGCCAGCGGTGCGCCCTCCACGGCCAGCGGCTCGCCGGCCTCGACGTAGCCGAAGCCCGTCGCCGCCCAGGTGGGCGTGATCCCGATGGTCACCACAGGACCGGTCCGGGCGGTCACCACGGCCTGGCGCACCACCTCGGCGAAGGTCTCCTCGCCGGGGGCGTCGACGATGAGGTGGTCCGCCGCGAAGGACCCCACGACCACGTCGTCCCCCTCGCGCCGCGCCAGGACCGCGGCGGCCAGCCCGATCGCCGCCATCGAGTCCCGCGGCGAGGGCTCCAGCACCAGGTTTCTGTCGGTCAGCCCGGGCAGCTGGGCCCGCACCGCCTCCTCGTGGGCGCGCCCGGTCACCAGGAGGAGGCGCTCGGCGCCGCACAGCGGCTCCATGCGGTCGACGGTCCCCTGGAGGAGGGTGCGGCCCGTCCCGGCGAGGTCGTGGAGGAACTTCGGCGCCCCGGCCCGCGAGAGCGGCCACAGGCGCGTCCCGGTGCCCCCCGCGGGCACGACGGCGGCGAAGCCCTCGATCGAGGGACCGCTCGAAGAGGGGGCCCGTGAAGGGTCGCGCAGTTCGGCAGGCATGGCCGAACCCTGGCACAGGGCTCCCCCGGGGTGAGGGTTTGGTCACTCTCACCCGCATCTGTGTGAGCGGGGACGTCGCGAGCGGTCGCCGGAGACTACGATCGACTTCTCACGGGTATCGACGGACCGCACCCGCCCGGCGGCGCAAAGGAGACCACGACGTGGCGCTCACGACCAAGGCCAGCACGTCGGCACCTGCCGGCGGCAAGGCCAAGAAGCCGCCCCGAGTGCGGATCCCGAACGTCACGGGCTCGCGCGGGACCCTCTACCGCGGACGCGAGGGCATGTGGTCCTGGGTGGGGCACCGGATCACCGGCGTCCTCATCTTCGTCTTCCTCCTCACCCACGTGCTCGACACGTCGCTCGTCCGGGTCTCCCCCGAGGCCTATGACGCGGTGATCGGTACCTACAAGAACCCGGTGGTGGCGCTCGGCGAGGCGGGCCTCGTGGGCGCGATCCTCTTTCACGCCTTCAACGGCATCCGCATCATGCTCGTCGACTTCTGGGGCAAGGGCGCCGACCACCAGAAGGCCATGTTCTACATCGTCCTGGGGATCGTCACGGTGCTGTTCATCCCCTTCGCCATCCGGCACTTCGCCATCGCCTGGTTTGGAATCGTCTGATGACCACCACCATCCCCGCGCCCTCCGGCGGCGCCTCGGTCCCGGGCGCTCCCCCGCAGTCGCCCGCCCTCTCGCACCCGCGCTCGCCGTACGTGCGCAGCAAGCCCACGCGCACCAACTACGAGATGTACGCCTGGGTGTTCATGCGCCTGTCCGGCAGC
>JBBSRD010000168.1:0-6993 GCA_038243415.1 Actinomycetales bacterium
AGCTCGCCGAGCCCGGTGTTGGGTCCCGACCCCATCCACCGCAGGTCGTTGTTGATCTTCGTCAGGGACACCGCGATGGTGCGCAGCTGCCCGGAGAGCTCGACGAGGGAGTCGCGCGCGGACTGGGCCTCGAAGTGGTTCTGCGCCTCGGTCAGGGGCAGCCCGGTCTCCTGGGCGAGCAGCTCGATGACCCGCTGGGGGAAGCCCGCGGGGGTGTTGATGCCGGTGCCGACCGCGGTGCCTCCGAGCGGGACCTCCGCGACGCGGGGCAGTGCTGCCTGCACCCGCTCCACGCCGTAGCGCATCGCGGCCGCGTAGCCGCCGAACTCCTGCCCGAGGGTCACCGGCGTCGCGTCCATGAGGTGGGTGCGCCCGGCCTTGACGACGTCGGCGAGCTCGATCGCCTTGCGCTCCAGGGCCTCGGCGAGGTGGTCCAGGGCCGGCACGAGGTCGCCGACGACGGCTGCCGCGGCGGCGACGTGCACGGACGTGGGGAAGACGTCGTTGCTGGACTGCGAGGCGTTGACGTGGTCGTTGGGGTGGACCTCGCGGCCCAGGGCGCGGGTGGCGAGCGTCGCGACGACCTCGTTGGCGTTCATGTTCGACGACGTGCCGGAGCCCGTCTGGAAGATGTCGACGGGGAACTGGTCGTCGTGCTCGCCGCGCGCGACGGAGCCCGCGGCCTCCACGATCGCCTCGGCCATGTCCTGCTCGAGGACGCCCAGCCCGGCGTTGGCCCGCGCCGCCGCGGCCTTCACCTGCGCGAGCGCCGCGACGTGGCTGCGCTCCAGCGGGGTCCCGGAGATCGGGAAGTTCTCCACCGCGCGCTGGGTCTGGGCGCGGTACAGGGCGCCGGCCGGCACGCGGACCTCGCCCATCGTGTCGTGCTCGATGCGGAACTGCTGGTCATCACCTGTCGCTGAAGGGCTCGTCATGGCCCCATCGTGGCGCAGGTCGAGCGGCGGTGCGCCAGGTGCACCCAGTAGGAGAGGCCCCGTCCCTCGCGAACCACGCGCGTGCGCTCCACCCGGGCCGGGCCCACGGCGTCCTCCATGGCCGCGGTGAGCTGGGGGGCGGCCTGGGCGCTCCACACCGCGAGCACCCCACCCGTCCGCAGCGGTGCGGCGGCCGCGGCCAGCCCGTCGCGGGCGTACAGGGGCGCGTTGGAGTCCGCGACGAGGAACCCCGGACCGTTGTCGACGTCGAGGAGGACCGCGTCGACGCCCGTCCCCGCCATCTGCTCCAGCACCGCAGCGACGTCCTCCACCACCACGTCCACCCGGGAGTCGTCCAGGGTGCCGGCGGTCCCCGGCACCAGGCCGCGCCGGTTCCACTCGACGACGGACGGCTCGATCTCCACCACCGTGACCCGTGCGTCGGCGCCGAGGCGGGCGTCGTCGAGCAGGGCGCGGGCGGTGAAGGCCATCCCGAGGCCGCCGACCACCACGTGGGGCGACCACGCGTCACCGCTGTGCACCACGTCGGCCCAGTCGAGGGCGTCGAGCGCGCCCGTCGCGAGCGCCACCTCGCTCTCCGCGTCGGCGTCGTCCATCACCTGCACGCCGTTGCACACCAGCTCGGTGAGCACGCCGTGGCCGGTCTCGCGCTCACGGAGCACCAGCTCACCGAGCACCCCGTCGGCGCGGGCGACCTCGGTCCACGTCCCGCCGTCCCACGGGGCCTTCCCGGTGCCGCTCACGACCGGCTCACCGCGCGCCGCTCACGGCCGGAGGTCGCCGACGACCTCGACGACGCGCGCCGCGCCGCCGTGCAGGGTGTAGACGACCCCGACGATCGCGCAGCGGCCCGCGGCGACGGCCTCGGCCACCACCACGGAGCGCCGGGCGAGCTGGTCCACGCTCTGCAGGACGTGCTCGACCAGGACGTCCTCGGCGTCGGCGTCAGGGCCGTGGCGCCTGCGGGCGTTGAGGACGGAGGGGGTCACGCGCTCGACGACGTCGCGGACGTACCCGCGGGGCAGCTCGCCACCGTCCACCACGTCGATGGTGGCGCCGACCGCCCCGCAGCCCTCGTGGCCGAGCACCACGACCAGGGGGATGCCCAGGACGCTGACGCCGAACTCGATCGAGCCGAGGACGCCGGCGTCGGTGACGTGACCGGCGGTGCGGACGACGAAGAGGTCGCCGAGCCCCTGGTCGAAGACGATCTCGGCGGCGACGCGGGAGTCGGAGCAGCCGAAGACCAGCGCGAAGGGTGCCTGGCCCTGCTCGAGGGCGGCGCGTCGCGCGTGGGAGGTGTCACCCGTCGGTGCCTGGCCGTCCACGAAGCGGCCGTGGCCGTCCAGGAGGGCCGCCCAGGCCGCGGCCGGGCTGGCCGCACGCGGGTCGGGGGCGATCGAGGCGGTCTGGGCTGTCGGGGCGGTCGGAGGCTCGGTCATGAAGGTCTCCCTGTGGCATGGTCCGCGGGCGCGGGGAGCCGGCGCGGCCGGCGGAGCGGGTGGAGTCGCGGCGATGCTAGTGCGGACGGCGGGCGCCCCACGACGCCCGACCGGGGCCCGCGAGGCCGCCGGGGGCCAGCACAGCGAGGGTTTCCTCACCTGGTCCCGCGAGGGAGCAGTTCACCGCGAGGTCGCAGGGCCGCGGTGGGAGACTGGACCGGTGAGCACCTCCGCGCCCCAGAGCGCCGACGCCCCGGGGGCGGGAACGCCGCCGGCCGGTCCCGTGAGCGCTGGCCCGCCGTCGGGCGCCGCCGGCTCCCCGCAGGGCCCACCGGTCGCCGGGCGCAAGCGGGGCGGCGGCACCGCGGCGGACATGGTGCGTTCCCTGGTGATCATCGTCGGGCTCGTCGCCGTGGTCGTGTTCGCGGTCCCTCGACCCCAGGGGCGCATCCAGCAGCCCGTCGACGTGACCACCGTGGTCGCTCAGGCCCGGGCGGCAGGGATCGCCGTGGACGAGCCGGAGGTCCCGGAGGCGTGGACCCCGAACATCGCCAGCTTCGGGCCGGACCAGCGCGAGGGCCTGCCCACGCTGAGCCTGGGATTCGTGGAGACCGACGGCACCTACGTGGGGGTGCGGGTGACCCGGGGAGCGACGCCCGACTGGACCCGGACCGTGACGGGCAGCGGCGAGGAGTCCGCTGACGGAGCCACCGTGGGCGTCGGGGTGACGCCGTGGCAGCGCCTGACCAGCGAGGAGAGCGCGAAGCGCACCAGCCTGCTGCTCGACCAGGACGGGACGACGTACGTGGTCACCGGGACGGCGCCGATCGAGGACCTCACCGACGTGGCCGCCCAGCTCGTCCCCGCGGACGGCTGAGCGGCCAGCACCTCGGCGGCCAGCACCTCGGCGGCCAGCACCTCAGAGAGAGGCCGGGCACCTCAGGGGCCGGGCACCTCAGAAGGAGGGCGCGTCCGCGTCGGAGACGGCGGCCAGCTTGGACAGCTGGTGCCTCGCGGTGATCACCCGTGCCGTTCCCGAGCGGCTGCGGGTCACGAGCGACTGCGTGCTCACCGAGTCCGGCCGGTAGCGCACGCCGTGCGCCAGCTCGCTGTCGGTGATGCCGGTCGCGACGAAGAAGACGTTCTCGCCGCTCACCAGGTCCTTCGTGGTGAGCACCTGGTCGAGGTCGAGCCCGGCGTCGAGGGCCTTGCGGCGCTCCGCGTCGTCGGTGGGGGCGAGCCGGGCCTGGATGGTGCCGCCGAGGCACGTGATGGCGCAGGCGCTGATGATGCCCTCGGGGGTGCCGCCGATGCCCAGGAGCATGTCGACCCCGGACTCCTCGCGGACGGCCAGGACGGAGCCGGCGACGTCGCCGTCGGTGATGAGACGGATCCGCGCACCGGCGGCGCGCACCTCCTCGATGAGGCCGGCGTGGCGCGGACGGTCGAGCACCATGACCGTGACGTCCTGCTGGCGGATGGACTTGGCCTTGGCCACGCGGGCGATGTTCTCCGCGACGGGCGCCGAGAGGTCCACGACGTCGGCCGCCTCGGGGCCCACGACCAGCTTGTCCATGTAGAACACGGCGCTCGGGTCGAACATGGAGCCCCGGTCGGCCACGGCGAGCACCGCGATGGCACCGGGCATGCCCTGCGCGGTCAGCGTGGTGCCGTCCACCGGGTCGACGGCGACGTCGCACTCCGGACCGGTGCCGTCACCGACCTTCTCACCGTTGTAGAGCATGGGCGCCTCGTCCTTCTCGCCCTCGCCGATGACGACGGTGCCCGACATCTGCACGGTCGAGATGATGGAGCGCATCGCGTTGACGGCGGCGCCGTCGGCGGCGTTCTTGTCGCCGCGCCCCACCCACCGGCCGGCGGACATGGCGGCGGCCTCGGTGGCTCGCACCAGCTCGAGGGCGAGGTTGCGGTCGGGGCGAAGGGTGTCCTCGCGCGGGGATGCCATGGCGATCACTCCTGTGTGACGAATGGTGACCGGCGCTCCGATGGCTCCGGTGGGCCGACCTTAGCGACCGCCGGTGCCCTCGGTCCCGGGGACCTCGTTCTCGTCGGTGTCCTGCGCGGGGTCGTGCGCGGTGGACGCGTCAAGGCGGGCGCGGGCCCCGTCCAGCCACTGCTGGCAGCGGGCGGCGAGCGCCTCGCCGCGCTCCCACAGCGCCAGGGACGCCTCCAGCGGCTCGCCCCCGGCCTCGAGGCGCCGGACGACGTCGACCAGCTCGTCGCGCGCGGCCTCGTACCCGAGGGAGGCGACGTCCTGGGTCGGGTCGTCGCTCCCGCTCCTGCCGTCAGGGCCCGTCGGGGTGCCGTCCGTCGGGGTGGCGCCCTGCTCCGTGGCGGTGCTCTGCGTCATGTCGTCTCTCCGGTCTCCGTGGTGGTGCTCGTCATGGGTCCCTGCTCCCCGGTCCCGCCCCGGGAGGGCGCGTCGGTGACGGCTCTCGCCGTCAGGCGGCCCTGCGCCAGGCGCAGCACCAGCTCCTCGTCGGCCCCGACGTCGCCCGGCGCGCGCACGACCCCGCCGTCGCGGGCCCGCTGCACCACGGCGTAGCCGCGCACGAGCGTCGCCTGCGGTGAGAGCGCCCGCACCCCCGCCACGAGCGCGCCCAGCTCTCCGGACGCCGCGGCCAGCACCGTGTCGAGCCCGCGGCGCACCCGGCTGGTCAGCGCCGCGACGTCGTCGCCGCGGACTCCGACCCAGCGGTGCGGCTCGGACAGCGCCGGGCGCGACCTCATGGCGGTGAGCGCGCTCTGCTCCCCGTCGAGACGCCGCAGCATCGACGCGAGGAGGCGGCCGCGCGCCGCGTCGAGCCCCGCGACCTCCTCGGTGACCGCGGGGACCACCCGCCGGCCGGCGTCGGTGGGGGTCGAGGCCCTGACGTCGGCGACGAGGTCCAGCAGGGGGGAGTCCACCTCGTGGCCGATCGCGGACACCACCGGCGTCCGCGCCGCGGCCACCGTCCGCACCAGACCCTCGTCGCTGAAGGGCAGGAGGTCCTCCAGCGACCCGCCGCCGCGGGTGATGATCACCACGTCGACCTCGGGGAGGGCGTCCAGCTCGCGCAGCGCCCCCGCCACCTCGCGGGCGGCGGCCTGCCCCTGGACGGGGACCGTGCGGATCTCGAAGCGCACGCCCGGCCACCGCGTGGTCGCGGTGACCACCACGTCGCGCTCGGCGGCGCTGCCGCGCCCGCACACCAGCCCGACCGCCTGCGGGAGGAAGGGCAGCGGCTTCTTGCGTCCCGGCTCGAACAGACCCTCGGAGGCGAGCACCCGCTTGAGGTGCTCGATCCGCGCCAGCAGCTCCCCGACGCCGACCGCACGGATCTCCTGGGCGGTCAGCTGCAGGGTGCCGCGCTTGGTCCAGAACTCCGGCGCGGCGCGCACCACCACGCGGGACCCGTCGCGCAGGCCGTCGGGGAAGGAGGAGGTGAGCAACCGGCGGTTGGCGGTGACGGAGAGGGACATGTCGACGTCGACGTCGCGCAGGGTGATGAACGCGATGCCCGTGCCGGGGCGCAGGCGGCACTCCACGACCTGGCCCTCGACCCAGATCGTCGACATCTTCGCGACGTACTCCGAGATCTTGGCGCTCAGCAGCCGCACCGGCCACGGGTGCTCTGCGCTCGTCGCGGCCGCCGTCGCGGGGAGGCTGCGCTTCTCGACCTCTGCGACCGCCATGCCGTCAACCTACGATGGGGGTGTGACGTCGACCCCGGACCTGGCCGCCGCCCGCCCCGCGACCCCCGCCCTGCCCGACGAGCCCCGTTCGCCCGGCGGGCCCGGCACCTCCAGCGAGCCCAGCCTCTCCGGCGCGGGCAACGCCGCGCTGATGACCGTCGACGACGCCGACGCGCCCCCGGCGCAGGAGGGCCGCCGCGTGCTGCTCGCCGCCCCCCGCGGGTACTGCGCGGGCGTGGACCGCGCCGTGATCACCGTGGAGAAGGCCCTCGAGCACTACGGCGCCCCGGTGTACGTCCGCAAGGAGATCGTCCACAACCGGTTCGTCGTCGACTCCCTCACCCGTCGCGGAGCGGTGTTCGTCGACGACACCGACGAGGTCCCCGAGGGCGAGCGTGTCGTTTTCTCCGCGCACGGCGTCTCCCCGGCGGTCCGCCAGGCCGCGGACGACCGCCAGCTGCAGTCCATCGACGCGACGTGCCCCCAGGTCACGAAGGTGCACCGCGAGGCCGTGCGCTTCGCCGCCGACGACCGCGAGATCCGCCTCATCGGCCACGCGGGCCACGAGGAGGTCGAGGGCACCGCGGGCGAGGCCCCCGACCACGTGCAGCTGGTGGACGGGCCGGACGCCGTGGACCAGGTGGTGGTCCGCGACCCGGAGCGCGTGGTGTGGCTCTCGCAGACCACGCTGTCCGTCGACGAGACGATGGAGACGGTCCGCCGCTTGCGGGAGCGCTTCCCGAAGCTCTCCGACCCGCCCAGCGACGACATCTGCTACGCCACCCAGAACCGGCAGGTGTCGGTGAAGAAGATCGCCGCGGACTCCGACCTCGTCATCGTCGTGGGCTCGGCGAACTCCTCGAACTCCGTGCGGCTCGTCGAGGTGGCGCTGCTGCACG
>JBBSRD010000169.1:0-6985 GCA_038243415.1 Actinomycetales bacterium
CCCGTGGTGCGCTCCCTCGTCGACCGGATCGGCGGCGCGCGCCTCAACAGCCCCAACGACGTCATCACCTCCGCCGACGGCAGCGTGTGGTTCTCCGACCCGCCCTACGGCATGGTCATGCCCCATGAGGGCCACCCTGGCCGCCGGGAGTACGGCGGCTCGTCCGTCTTCCGCCTCGACCCCGGCGCCCCGCCGGGCCGGTGCCTGGTGCCCGTGGTCACCGACTGCGTGGCCCCCAACGGGCTGGCCTTCTCCCCCGACGAGTCGGTCCTCTACGTCTCCGACACCTGCGAGACGCTGCCGTGGGGCGGCGGCGGGCACCACCTGCGGGCCTACGACATGGTCCGCTGGCCGGACGGCGGGCTGACCGCCCGGCACGGGCGCACCATCGCGGAGATCGGGCCCGGCGTGCCCGACGGGTTCAGGGTCGACGTCGAGGGACGGATCTGGACGTCATCGAGGGAGGCGGTCATCGTCCTGGAGCCCGACGGCACCGAGATCGGCAGGGTCCCCGTGCCCGAGAAGATCGCCAACCTCACCTTCGGCGGCGATGACGGCAGGGACCTCTACGTGTGCGCCACCACGAGCGTCTACCGGATCGCCACCATCACCACGGGCGCGACGACGGCCCGCGAGCGCGCCAGGCCACGTCGGTGAGCGCCGAGGTCCTGGCTCAGGAGACCTCCTGCGCGCGACCCGCGCCCGACGTGCCCTCACCGGCCGCCTACCGCGCCGGTCTGGTGCTCGAGCTGCTGGCGAGACGGTCGACGCCGCTCACCCTCACCGAGGTCGCCGCCCACCTCGGGCTGCCCAAGTCCTCCACCGCGAACCTCCTGGTCTCCCTCGAGGCGTCCGCGATGGTGCGTCGCTCGTCGAAGGGCTGGCTGCTCGGTTTCAAGGTCCTCGAGCTCGGGCGGTCGGTGCTCGTCGCCACCGAGGTGGTCGCGGAGTTCCACCGCCATGCCGGCGCCCTGCCGACGCTGCGCGGGGAGACGGCGCTCCTCGCGGTCCTGGACGGCGCCGAGGTCCTCTACGTCGCGCGCCACGACGGCCAGCAACCGGTCCGCGTGGTCAACGACATCGGCTCGCGGATGCCCGCGGTGGTCACGGGGCTGGGCAAGGCGATGCTGTCCGCGCTGCCGCCCGACGCCCTCGCGGCCGCCCTCGACGCCTTCGGTGAGCTGCCGCAGATGACCCCTCGCTCCCACCGCACGCGGGCGGCGCTGGTCGCGGACCTCTCGCGCTGCGCGGAGCGCGGGCACGCGGTCGACGACGGCCAGAACACCCCCGGGGTGGTCTGCGTCGCCGTCCCCGTGGCGGGTCCCGGCACGCCGACCGCGGTCTCGGCTACCTTGATCGCCCGACGCGCCACGCCCGACCTGTGCACCCGCCTCGTCGCCGACCTCACGACCCTCGCCGGTCGCCTGCACCGCCTGGAGTCCTCGTGAGCGCCGTCACCGGCACCGCCCCACCGGCCGCCGGCACGCACCTGCTCTCCGTCGAGGGCGTCAACAAGAGCTTCTTCGCCACCCGCGCCAACGACGACGTGTCCTTCACCGTCGAGCGCGGCGAGATCGTCTCCCTCCTCGGGGAGAACGGGGCCGGGAAGTCGACGATCATCAAGATCCTCGCGGGCGTCTACTCCGCCGACTCCGGGCGCGTCCTGCTCGGCGGCAAGGACGTCGAGAGCCCCGGCGTGCGCTCGCGGATCTCGTTCGTCCACCAGAACCTCGGGTTGATCGACTGGATGACCGTCGCCGAGAACATCGCCCAGGTGCTCGGGTACCCGCGCCGCTTCGGCCTCGTCCACACCGCCGCGGTCGAGCAGCAGGCCCGCAGGGCCCTGGAGTCCGTGGGCGGCGGCATCGACGTCCACGCGCGCGTCCTCGACCTGCCCCGCACCCAGCGGAGCCTGCTGGCCATCGCGCGCGCGCTGGTGACGCAGCCGGACCTGCTGGTGCTCGACGAGCCCACGGCCTCCCTGCCCGCCGACGACGTCGAGCGGCTCTTCACGGTGCTGCGCGAGCTGCGCGGCACCGGCGTCGGCATGATCTACGTCTCCCACCGGCTCGACGAGGTGTACGAGATCTCCTCCCGCACGGTGGTGATGCGCAACGGCGCGGTGGTGGCCGAGCGTGACGTCGCCGGGCTGCCGGCCTCTGAGCTCGTGGAGCTCATCGTGGGCCACGAGTCGCTCACGCCCACCTTCGACGCCCCCGCGGAGCGCGAGCGCCTGGTGCTGCGCGGGCTCACGGTCGAGGGCGCCGGACCGGTGGACCTCACCGTCCGCGCCGGCGAGGTCCTGGCGCTGTGCGGGCTGCGCGGCGCCGGGCAGGACGCCGTGGGGCGCGCGATCGCCGGGGACCTGCGCTCGCGCGGCGTCATGGAGGTGGACGGGAAGCGCTTCTCCCCCTCCACGCCCGCCGACGCCGTGGCCCGCGGGATCGGGTTCGCCACGTCCAACCGCGAGACGGAGTCGGTGGCCACCGGCCTCTCGGTCCGCGAGAACCTCTTCCTCAACCCGAAGGTGTGGGGGCGTAGGGCGCTGACCCCCTACCGGATGAGCACCGAACGGGTCGCCGCCGCCGAGCAGATCGCGGCCTTCGGCGTCCGTCCCGCCGACCCGGAGCTGCCGCTGGACACGTTCTCCGGGGGCAACCAGCAGAAGGTCGTCCTCGCGCGGTGGATCGGCGTGGGACGCGCGGTCCTGGTCCTCGAGGAACCGACCATGGGCGTCGACGTGGGCGCCAAGTCGGAGATCTACGCCCTCCTGAGGGACGCGGCGCGAGCCGGGGCGGCGACGGTGGTGATCTCCACGGACATGGAGGAGGTCACCAAGATCGCCCACCGGGCGCTGGTGCTGTCCCGCGGCGAGGTCGTCGCCGAGCTGGGGCGCGAACAGCTGTCCATCGCCGCGCTCGTGGCGGCTGCGTCAGGGCTGGCCGTCCCCGGACCCGGAGCGGAAGGAGGAGTGGCGTCATGAGCACCTCGCTGCAGTCCACGGCGCTGGAGCCCCCGCGCGGGGCTCCCTGGTACCGCAAGCTCTTCACCGTCTACGGGATGGTGGTCCTGACCGTCGTCCTGTTCGCCGTGTTCGCAGCGCTGCGCCCGGACACCTTCGCGACGCTGCTGAACTTCCAGCTGCTCACCGCCAGCAAGTCGGTGCTGCTCATCCTGGCGTTCGCCGTCACGGTGCCGATGGTCGCCGGCAAGATCGACCTGTCGATCGGCTACGGCCTCGGGCTGTGGCAGGTGATGGCGCTGTCCTTCCAGCTCATGGGCATGGACTACCGCGTCTCGATCCTGCTGTGCCTCGTCGGCGGGGCGGTGATCGGGCTGGCCAACGCCCTGCTCGTCGAGCTCGCGCAGGTCGACGCGTTCATCGCCACCCTCGCCACCGGGCAGGTGATCTACGCGATCACGTTCTGGCACACCGGCGGGCGCCAGATCACCGACGCCGCGGGGGAGCGCGCAGCGGCCTTCGACGGTCTCTCGCGCTGGTCGCTGGGCCCCGTCCCGGGCCCGTTCGTCATCGCCCTGGCCCTGGGCGTCGTGCTCTACCTGGTCCTCGAGCACCTCCCCGTCGGGCGCTACCTCTACGCCGTCGGGGCCAACGCGCGCGCCGCCGAGCTGACGGGGGTGCCGCGCCGCAAGTACGTCATCGGTGCGATGGTCACCTCCGGGGTGCTCACCGCGCTCGCCGGGGTGATCGTCGCGTCCCGCGCCTCGGGGGTGGTGCAGTCCAACGTCGGGCCGGAGTACCTGCTCCCGGCGCTGACCGCGGCGTTCCTGGGCTCGACGACCATCCGGCCCGGCCGGGTCAACGCCGCCGGGACCCTGCTGGGTGTCGCGGTCGCCACCATCGGGATCTCCGGGCTCCAGCAGCTGCTCCCCGGGCGCTTCTACCTCGAGCCGCTGTTCAACGGCCTCACGCTCGTCGCGGCCATCACCATCGCCTCGCTGGCGAGCCGCCGGCGCGTGGCCCGCGCCGACGCCGGGCCGCCCGTCGCCGCGGACGCCCCGCCGGGCGGGACCGGTCCGGGCGGCGCCGACCCTCCGGCGTCGAGCACGGACGCACCTGACGCACCCCGACCGTCGGCGCCCGCCGACCGGCGGACCACCACACCCGGGAGCCAGCAGTGATCTCGTCCCGCCCCACCCCGTCCACCCCCAGCCGCCGCACCCTGCTGGCCGCGGGGCTCGCCCTGCCTGCAGCGTGGAGCCTGGCCTCGTGCTCCTCGGGGAGCGTGGCGCAGGAGAGCGGTGCTTCGCCCTCGGGCGGCGCGAGCGCCTCCTCCTCGAGCGGCGCCGGCCAGTTCGACGAGATCCTGCCCACCGGCGACCCGGTCGCGTTCAGCAAGGACCTCGTCCAGAAGTCCCTCGACGCGAAGGAGGGGTTCGTCCCGCCGTCGTCCGGCCCGAAGGCCCAGCAGAGCGGCGCCACCATCGCCTACGTCGCCGGCGACCTGTCCAACGGCGGGCACAACTCCATCGGCAAGGCCGTCCAGGAGGCGGCTGCCGCGATCGGCTGGGAGGTGAACGTCTACGACGGGCAGGGCAGCCCCCAGGGCAACACCAACGCGATGAACCAGGCCATCACCTCCGGGCCCGCGGCCATCGTGCTCGGCGGGCTCGACCCCACCGAGCAGGCGTCCACGATCAAGACCGCCACCGACGCCGGCCTGCCGGTCGTGGGCTGGCACGCCGGGATCCTCACCGGGCCGGGCAACGGGATGTTCACGAACGTCTCCACCGACCCCCTCAAGGTCGCGCAGATCGCCGCCGCGTACGCCGTGGCGGACTCCGACGGCACAGCCGGCGTGGCGCTGTTCACCGACGGTCAGTACGAGCTGGCGGTCACCAAGGCGCGCGCCATGGAGGCGTACGTCAAGGCCGTGCCGGGGTGCTCGGTGCTGAGCTTCCAGGACTCCCCCATCGCCACCGCCGACCAGCGGATGCCCGGCCTGGTCTCGAACCTGCTCCAGCAGAACGGCGACGAGCTCGGCTACCTCATGGCCATCAACGGGAACTACTTCAACGGCGCGGCCCAGGCGCTGCGCGACGCCGGGCGCAGCCCCGACGGACCGCCGAAGAACGTGGCCGCCGGCGACGGGGACGCCGCGGAGTTCCAGCGGATCCGCAGCGACAACTACCAGTCCGCCACCGTCGCCGAGCCGATCGGGCTCCCGGGCTGGCAGCTCGTCGACGAGGTCAACCGTGCCCTCGCCGGGGAGAAGCCCTCGGGCTTCATCGCCGCACCGGGTCTGATCATCAAGGACAACGTCCCGGACGGTGACGTCTTCGACCCCGACAGCGGCTACCGCGACGTCTACACGAAGATCTGGGAGGGCTGAGCCCGGCGGGGTCCCCGCTCGCGGCGCCACAGACGTCGAGAGCCCGGCCGTGAGCGAGGAACCCGTTCATCGTGCCCCGTCGACGCTGCGGTCGGGGAGCATGCTGCGGACGGGGCGCCGCGGCGCCGCCACGGCGACCCCTGCTGAGGCATGATTCAGGCCGCCGCGGTCCCAGACCACCGCGGGCGACGAGGGGGTGGCGCGATGGGACCGACCACGCGTGCCCGTGCGCTCGACGCCCTGGCGCTCACCTGGGTGGTCGTGTGGGTCGTGGCCGCGCTCCTGCTGGGCTCGGCGACCTGGGGGCTGGGCTCCGTCACCGACAGCGCCCGCTCCGCCGCCTCCGCCGCGGACCAGGCCGGTGAGGCGCTCGAGGACCTCGGCGACGTCCCGCTGGTGCCCGACGCCATCGGTGAGCGGGGAACGGCGATCCGCGACCAGAGCGCGTCGATCGACGCGCAGGCGCTCTCGGCCCGCTCGGGCGTCCACCGCGTCGCCGTCGGGCTCGGGGTCGCCGTGTTCGCCGCGGCCACCGCACCCGTGTGGCTGGTGCACCTCCCGCTGCGCGCCCGGCGCCGGCGGACGGTGAGCAGCGTGCTGGCGCGGCTCGACGGCGCGGTCGGCTCCACGCCGGGGTGCGACCCCGCTCGTGACCGCCGGGTGATGAGCGCCTACCTCGCCCACCGGGCCGTCGCGACGATGCCCCCGACGCGCCTCCTCGCTCTGAGCGCCGACCCCGTCGGGGACCTCGCGGCCGGCCGGCACGACGCTCTGGCCCGCGCGGAGCTGGGGCGCGTGGGCATCGACGCCCACCGCCTCGACGGTCCGAGGCGCCGCGGGGCGACCGGGCCGACCGGGGCGCCTGAGCAGGACCGACCCGGGGGCCGGTGGTGAACCTCTTCCGCCGCGGCTCCCGCGCCCGCGCCGCGCCCCTGCCCGGGGGTCGGTGGGCCCGCGCCTACGCGCGCGTCGTCGTGGCGCTGCGCTGGCCGATCATCATCGCCTGGATCGCCGTCGCCTACCTCGTCATCACGGTGCCCCCACCGGCCGCGCCCTCCGGGAGCGACCTCAACGGCTTCGTGTCCGGCGCCGACAGCTCCGTCGAGGTCGAGAAGGCGTCGGCGGAGGCGTTCGGGTTCCCCCTCATCGCCCGCACCGCGATCGTCCAGCACGACCCCGACGGGCTCGACGTCTACGCCCAGACCGAGGCGGTGCTGCGCGCCGCTGCCCTGTCCGAGCAGCAGTACCCCGACGTCGCGCCGATCCTCGGGGCCGTCCCGGTGACCAACACCCTGGGGGTCTTCCCCGGCTCCACCGCGGAGGGCACGACGGCGCTCACGTACCTGCTCATGGACCCGTCGACCTCGTTGACCCGGCAGACGCGGGCCGCCGAGGCCTTCGCCGCGGACCACCTCACCGAGGAGTCCGACCACTACGTCGGCGTGACGGGCACGGTGCCCGCCCGCGTGGCCACCGGCGACCTCATCTCCGACGCCCTGCCCACCGTGGAGCTCGCGACGCTGGCGGCGATCCTGCTCATCGTCGGCTTCGTCTTCCGCGCCCTCGCCGCCCCCGCGATCGCCCTGCTGACCTCGGGCCTGGCGTTCCTCGTCGCCACCCGCCTCGCGGAC
>JBBSRD010000170.1:0-6893 GCA_038243415.1 Actinomycetales bacterium
CGACGACGCGCGCGCGGAGAAGGCGATCGCGGACGCGAACGCCGCCTCGCGCGAGCACCCGTGCCGCATCATCGTGCTCGCCTCCGGCGAGCGTCGCGGCACCTCGCGCCTCGACGGGCCGATCAGGGTCGGCGGTGACGCGGGCGCCTCCGAGGTGGTGGTCCTGCGCACCTACGGGCCCCTGTCCGAGCACGGCTCCTCGATCGTCCTGCCGCTTCTCCTCCCCGACGCGCCCGTCGTCGCCTGGTGGGCCGGAGAGGCCCCGGAGAACGTCTCGAAGGACCCGGTGGGGCGCCTCGCGCAGCGCCGGATCACCGACTCCGCCGCGGACGCCGACCCCGTCGGGGTGCTGGCCCGGCTGGGCCGCACGCACTCCCCCGGCGACACGGACTTCGCGTGGAGCCGCCTCACCCTGTGGCGGGGGCTGCTGGCGACGGCGCTCGACACCGACCCGTCCGGGGAGATCACCGGTGCGCGCGTGACGGGAGGGATCGACAGCCCCTCCTCGGCGCTGATGGCTGCATGGCTGGAGTGGGCGCTCGGCGTCCCGGTCCAGCGGTCGGGGACCACCGCGGGCCACGGGATCACCGAGGTGGTCCTCGAGCGCTCGTCGGGCGAGATCGTCCTGGCGCGCCCCTCGGGCTCCGTGGCCACGCTGCGCCAACCCGGTCAGCCGGAGCGTCGCATGTCCCTGCCTCGTCGCTCCACCGACGAGTGCCTGTCCGAGGAGCTGCGCCGCCTCGACCCTGACGACGTGTACGGCGACGTCATCGTCGCCGGTGTGCGGCGCTTCGAGCAGGGTGAGGGCTACGAGCAGGACGGCGGGCCCGCCACCGACCCCGGTGACGGGTCGACAGCCTCCACCGAGGGGGCTTGATGCCCGCTCCTGCGGAGGTCGTGGTCCACGACGACGCGGCGGCGCTGGCAGGCGCGGTGGCCGCCCGGCTGGCCACCGCGCTGGCCGGCGCCCAGCACGAGCGCGGCGAGGCGTCCGTCGTCCTCACCGGCGGGGGGATGGGCGGGCGGGTGCTGCGCGCGCTGCGCGAGGCCTCGGTGCGTCCCGGCTCCGTCGTCGACTGGTCAGCGGTCGACGTGTGGTGGGGCGACGAGCGGTTCCTCCCCGCCGGAGACCCCGAGCGCAACGACGTCCAGGCGCGCGGGGCGCTGCTCGACCACGTGGGCGTGGACCCGCAGCGGGTGCACCCCATGCCGGCCTCGGACGGACCGGGCGGCGATGACGACGTCGACACTGCTGCTGCCGCGCACGCCGGGGAGCTCGCGGCGGCCGCGCGGCGCACCGGGATCCGCAAACCGGCGCCGGTCTTCGACGTGCTGCTCCTCGGGGTCGGCCCTGACGGGCACGTCGCCTCCCTCTTCCCGGGCCTGGCCGGGGTGCAGGTGGAGGAGGCGAGCGTCATCGGCGTCCACGACTCCCCCAAGCCGCCCTCGCTGCGCACCTCGCTGACCCTCCCGGTCATCAACGGCGCCGAGCAGGTGTGGTGCGTGGTCTCCGGGACGGACAAGGCCGGCGCCGTGGCCCGGGCGCTGTCCGACGAGGGTCGGGCGGAGGGCGACCTTCCGGCCAGCCGTGTCTTCGGCGAGCAGGCCACGCGGTGGCTGCTCGACGCCGACGCCGCGTCGGAGCTCCCGAGCCAGAGCCGGTAGGGCTCCCGTCAGCGCGGCGTGGTCCGACGAGGACCACGCCGCGCAGGGATGATCAGGTGCTGACGGAAGGCGTCTTCGCGCGGTGCTTCTCCAGGGCGTTCTCGAGGATCGCCTGGCCGTCGGCGTCGCTGCGCCGCTCCTTCACGTACGCGAGATGGGTCTTGTACGGCTCGTGGCGCAGCGCGGCCGGAGGGTTCGCCCGGTCCTGGCCTCCGGGGCACCCGCAGCGCGGGCAGTCCCACGTCTCCGGGAGCTGCTGCGCGTGCTCTCGGGCGAAGCTCGGGGCCGTCTCGTGGCCGTTGGCGCACCAGTAGGAGACCCGTCGACGCGGCGCGGCGTCGCCGCGCTCCGTCTCGCCCATCGGGCCCGCTCCTACGCGGCTGCCCCGGATCGCGTTTCCGCCTGCCATGGTGGCTCCTCATCATTGAAGGTCGTGCAGTGTGGTGCGCCCGCTCTCGCGGGTGGGTCCTCAGCTGGGGCTGAAGCGCTCGAGGACCCCGAGCAGGACCACCACCGTCGCCCACAGCCCAGCCATGACGACGGTGATGATGTTGAGGTTCCGTTCGGCGACGCCGGAGCTGCCGGCGGCTGAGCTCATGCCGCCGCCGAACATGTCCGACATGCCACCGCCCTTGCCCTTGTGCAGGAGCACGAGCAGGACCAGGAACATCCCGGTGATGGCCAGGAGGACCTGGAGGGAGATGCGGAACGCCGTCACGGGACGAGGGTACGACAGGAAGGGCTCAGGATCGGCCCAGCCCTGCGATCTTGGCGAACTCGGTCGCGTCGAGGCTCGCACCGCCCACGAGGGCGCCGTCCACGTCGATCTGCTCCATGAGCTCACCGACGTTGGAGGACTTCACCGAACCGCCGTAGAGGATCCGCAGCCGCTCGCCCACGGAGTCGCCGTGGACGGCGATGACGCGCTCGCGGATCGCGGAGCAGACCTCCTGCGCGTCGGCGGCGGTGGCGACCTCACCGGTGCCGATGGCCCACACCGGCTCGTAGGCGATGACGCTGACGGCGACCTGCTCGGCGGTCAGCGCCTGCAGCGAGCCGTCCACCTGCCCGACCACGTGCTCGACGTGGCGGTGGTCCTTGCGGACCTTCAGGTCCTCCCCCACGCAGATGATCGGTGTGACGCCGGCTGCCAGCGCCGCTGAGGCCTTCATGGAGACGGTGGCGTCGTCCTCGTGGTGGTGGGTGCGCCGCTCGCTGTGGCCCACCGTGACGTAGCGGGCGCCGAGGCGCGCGAGGAAGCTCGCGGCGATCTCTCCCGTGCGCGCCCCCGGGTCCTGGGCGGAGACGTCCTGCGCCCCGTACCGCACCGAGAGGGAGTCACCGTCGACGAGCACCTGGACGCTGCGCAGGTCGGTGAACGGGGGGAGCACGACGACCTCGACGACCTCCTGGTCGTGCTTGGCCTTCGACAGGGCGGCGTCGAGCTGCTGGACGAGCGTGACCGCGGCGACGTGGTCGACGTTCATCTTCCAGTTGCCAGCGATGAGCGGGGTGCGCGCCACGGTGGGCCTCCAGGGTGGGTCGACGGCGCGGGGGCGCCCGGGTGGGTCGGTGGGTGGTGGTGGTGCTGGTGGCTCAGCGGTCGAGCGCGGCGAGCCCCGGCAGGGTCTTGCCCTCGAGGTACTCCAGGGACGCGCCACCACCGGTGGAGATGTGCGAGAACGCGGAATCCTCGAAGCCGAGCTGGCGCACCGCGGCGGCAGAGTCCCCACCGCCGATGACCGTGAGGGCCCCCGCGGCGGTGGCGTCGGCCACCGCCTGGGCGAGCACCTTCGTGCCGCCGGCATAGGGGGCCATCTCGAAGGCGCCCATCGGCCCGTTCCAGAAGACCGTGCCCGCGCCGTCGAGGGCGGCGGCGAACGCCGCAGCTGCCTCGGGGCCGATGTCCAGGCCCATCTGCTGGTCGCCGATGGCGTCGGCTGCGACGACCCCCTGGGCGGCGTCGGCGGAGAACGCCGACGCGACGACCACGTCGGTGGGCAGCAGCACCCGGACGCCGGCCTGCTCGGCGGCGTCGAGGTAGCCGCGCACGGTGTCCACCTGGTCGCTCTCCAGCAGGGAGGTGCCCACGCCGAGGCCGCCGGCGGCCAGGAAGGTGAAGGCCATGCCGCCGCCGACGAGGAGCGAGTCCCCCGAGACCAGGAGGTCGGAGAGGAGGTGGTCGATGACGCCGAGCTTGTCGGAGACCTTCGAGCCGCCGAGCGCCACCGCGTAGGGCCGCTGCGGGTCCTTCGTGAGGCGCTCGAGGACCTCGAGCTCGCCGGCGACGAGCAGGCCGGTCGCGCTCTCGAGGCGCTCGACCACGTCGACGACGGAGGCCTGGGTGCGGTGGAGCACCCCGAAGCCGTCGGACACGAACGCCGGCGGCCCCGAGGGACCGCCGGGGACGAGCCCGGCCGAGGCGCTGACCAGCGCGGCCAGCTCGTCGGCGAGGGCGCCGCGCTCGGCGTCGTCCTTGGACGTCTCCCGCGGGTCGAAGCGCAGGTTCTCCAGCAGGAGGAGCTCGCCGCCGGACAGGGCGCCGGCGGCCTCGCGGGCCTGATCCGCGGTGGGCCCGTCACCGCCCGCGAAGACCACGGTGCGGTCCCCCAGCAGCTCCCCGATCCTGGCCGCCACGGGGGCGAGCGACGACTTCTGCTCGAACGCCCCCTTCGGACGGCCGAGGTGGGCGCACACCACGACGGCGGCGCCCGCGTCGAGCAGGGCCTCCCACGTGGGCACGGAGGCCCTGATCCGGCCGTCGTCGGTGATGGTGCGCGCGTCGTCGTCCCCGCTGAGCGGGGTGTTCAGGTCGCTGCGCACCAGGACCTTCGCGCCGGCGAGGTCTCCGTCACGGTCGTCGAGGAGCTGCTGGAGGGAGCGCATCGGGTCTCAGACCCCCACGAGGGAGATGAGGTCCACGAGGCGGTTGGAGTAGCCCCACTCGTTGTCGTACCAGCCGACGACCTTCACCTGGTCGCCGATGACCTTGGTCAGGCCCGAGTCGAAGATGCACGACGCCGGGTCGGTGACGATGTCGGAGGAGACCAGCGGGGCCTCGCTGTAGTCGAGGTACTTGGACAGGGGGCCGGACTCCGCCGCCGCCTTGTACGCCGCGTTGACCTCCTCCACGGTGGTCTCGCGGCTGACCGTGACGGTGAGGTCGGTCGCCGAGCCGGTGGGCACGGGCACGCGGAGCGCGTAGCCGTCGAGCTTGCCCTTGAGCTGCGGGAGCACCAGGCCGAGCGCCTTGGCGGCGCCGGTGGAGGTGGGCACCACGTTGATGGCGGCAGCGCGCGCACGACGCAGGTCCGCGTGGGGCGCGTCCTGGAGGTTCTGGTCGGCGGTGTAGGCGTGGATCGTCGTCATGAGGCCCTTCTCGATCCCGATGGCGTCGTCCAGGACCTTCGCCAGAGGGCCGAGGCAGTTGGTGGTGCAGGACGCGTTCGAGATGATCTGGTGCTTCTCGGCGTCGTAGTCCCCGTCGTTGACGCCGAGGACGACGGTGAAGTCCTCGCCCTTGGCCGGCGCGGAGATGATGACCTTCTTGGCGCCGGCGTCGAGGTGCGCGCGGGCCTTGGCGGCGTCGGTGAAGAAGCCCGTGGACTCCAGGACCACGTCGGCGCCCAGCTCGGCCCAGGGGAGCTTGGCGGGGTCGCGCTCGGCGAGGGCCTTGAAGGTGTGCCCGCCGGCAGTGATGGTGTCGTCACCGGCGGTCGCGCCGCCCTCGAGGCGGCCGAGGACGGAGTCGTAGGCCAGGAGGTGCGCCAGGGTCTTGTTGTCGGTGAGGTCGTTGACCCCCACGATCTCGATGTCGGCGCCCGAGGCCTGCACGGCCCGGAAGAAGCTGCGCCCGATGCGGCCGAAACCGTTGATGCCCACGCGGATCGTCACGGAGATCCCCCTTCGAGGTTCGTCGATGGTGCTCGATGTCCCGACCGAGACTAGGGGATGCGGCCGGTGGGGCGGCTCCCGGTGCGTGCTGGCTGCCGGCAGGCTCGGTCGGAGGGTTCGGGCCGGAGGCTTCGGGCGGAGGGCTCAGGTCGGAGGGCTCAGGCGTCGAGCATGTCCGGGGTGAGGTTGGCGTCGGTGCCCGCCATCCCCTCGACCTCGGCGTGACGGTCCGCCATCGCCAGGAGCCGGCGGATGCGCCCGGCCACGGCGTCCTTGCTCATCGGCGGGTCCGCGAGCGCCCCGAGCTCCTCGAGGGAGGACTGCTTGTGGGCCAGACGCAGCTGACCGGCCGCGGCGAGGTGCTCGGGGACGGTGTCGCCGAGGATCTCCAGCGCGCGCTCCACGCGGGAGGAGGCGGCGACCGCCGCGCGGGCGGAGCGGCGGAGGTTGGCGTCGTCGAAGTTCGCGAGGCGGTTGGCGGAGGCGCGCACCTCGCGGCGCATGCGTCGTTCCTCCCAGACCATCACCGCGTCGTGGGCCCCCATGTGGGTGAGGAGGTCGCGGATGGCGTCGCCGTCGCGCACCACCACGCGGTCCACCCCGCGGACCTCCCGTGCCTTCGCGGCGATGGACATCCGCCGCGCGGCGCCGACCAGCGCGAGGGCCGCCTCGGGCCCGGGGCAGGTGATCTCGGCGGCGGCGCTGCGCCCCGGCTCGGTGAGCGAGCCGTGCGCGAGGACGGCGCCGCGCCACGCCGCGGCCGCGTCCCCGACACTGCCGGAGACCACCTGGGCGGGCAGCCCGCGGACCGGGCGCCCGCGCAGGTCGAGCAGGCCCGTCTGGCGGGCAAGCGCCTCCCCGTCGCGGACCACGCGCACGAGGTAGCGCGAGCCCTTGCGCAGGCCGCCGCCGGCGACCACGAGGATCTCGGACGTGGCGCCGTAGACCTCGGAGAGCTCGCGTCGGAGCCGCCGGGCGGTGTTGCCGAGGTCGAGCTCCGCCTCGACGACCACGCGCCCGGAGATGATGTGGAGCCCGCCCGCGAAGCGGAGCAGCGCGGAGACCTCCGCGCGCCGCTCGGCTGATCTGAGGACCTGGAGTCGGCTCAGCTCGTCCTTGACCTGCGCCGTCAATGCCATGCGGGCATCCTGCCACCGGCGCCGGGATCTTCGCGGGCGTTGGCGAAGGACGATGGCGACACCTGGCAGGTCGTGCCCGGGGCGCTCAGCCCGCTGCCGGCACCTCGTCGAAGGCGTCCCTCAGGGCCGCCGCCAGGCGCAGCGGGTCGTGGACGGGCACGATGCCGGCCGACAACGGACGGAGCATCACGCTCG
>JBBSRD010000171.1:0-6880 GCA_038243415.1 Actinomycetales bacterium
CCGAACTCGTGGAGGGACGTGCGGATCTCGGCGAACATCAAGTCCGTGCCTCGCGACCTGAACGCCTCGGCGGCCTCGTCGTCCGGGAGCGTCGACGGGTCCGTCTCGCCAGCGGCGTCGGCGGCGGCGACGACCCGCTGGGCGATCTCGGCGATGTACGCCCCGGCGTAGCCGTCCTCGGGGCTGCCCTCGCCGCGCGCCGCGGCCAGCAGCGAGCGGGCGAAGCGGTCGATCTGGCCGCCGTGGTCGTTGAAGTAGTACTCCCGCGTCACCTCAGCGCCCGTGGCGGTGAGCACCCGCGCCAGGGAGTCACCGACGGCGGCCCAGCGCGTGCCGCCCAGGTGGACGGGACCGGTGGGGTTGGCCGAGACGTACTCGAGGTTGACGTGCAGGCCCGCGTGGGCCTCGGAGCGCCCGTACCCGCGGCCCGCGGCGACCACGGTCCTGGCGAGCTCGCCGGCGGCCGCGGCGTCGACGGTGATGTTGAGGAACCCGGGCCCGGCGACGTCCACGCCCGAGACGCCCGCGACCGTGCGCAGGCGCGCGGCGAGCACCTCGGCGACCTGGCGGGGCGGCGCACCGGCGGCCTTGGCCACCTGGAGGGCGACGTTCGTGGCCCAGTTGCCGTGCGCGCGGTCCCGCGGTCGCTCCACGCGGACGTGCTCGGGGACCGCCGCCTCCTCGAGGCGCAGGTCACCGGCGCGTGCCGCCTCCACCAGGGCGTCGTGGACGGCGTCGGCGAGGGCTGTGGGGGTCACGCCGCCAGGGTATCCGCGCTGCTGGTCGCGGTCGGAGCCCTCACGTGCGCCCCTGGGCGGCGAGCCGCTCGACCGCCTCGACGACGTCGGCGGGCTCGAACGGCTTGTGGACGAACACGTCGACGCCCACCGCGTCGGCACGGGCACGGTGGTGGGCCTGGACGGACGCGGTCACCATGAGGACCGGCAGCGAGGCCAGGGCCGGGTCGGCGCGGATGGCAGCCGTCGTGGCCCAGCCGTCCATCTGCCCCATGAGCGCGTCGATCACCAGCACGTCCACGGGAGGGGCGTCGGCCTGCCGCAGCCGCGCCAGGCAGGAGCGGCCGTCCTCGGCCTCCTCGACGTCGTGCCCCTCGAGGGAGAGGTTGATCTGCAGGAGCATCCTGATCTGCGGGGTGTCGTCGACGACCAGCACCCGGGCGCGCGGGGCCTGCGGGCTGTCGCCCGGCCCCTCGTCCCCCTGCGGTCCCGTCACCCTCTCAGGGTAGGGACGCGGTGGGCGCCTCGCGTGCCCCCGGCAGGATTCGAACCTGCGCCTACGCCTCCGGAGGGCGCCGCTCTATCCCCTGAGCTACGGGGGCCAGCCGCTGGCGGCCCGGGGGAACACTACCAGCGCGGCCGCGCCCTCACCGGGGCGGACGCGGCCGCCCGCCGGCTCAGGAGTGCGTGTCGGTGGTGGTGGGGCCGTGTCGACCGTCGATGAACTCCCAGTGCCACGGCTCGTGGGCGCCGCCGCCGCCGGGCCGGGCCCAGGCCGGGTTCTCCCACCCGTACTCGCCGGCGTGCTCCATGAGCCACTGGTAGCGCTCACCGCCCGACGAGATGCCGCCGCCGAGGTCCACCGCGACCCCCCAGCCGTGCAGGCTGGTGCCCGGCCGTGCCGCCAGCGCCGGCTTCTGTGCGCGCACGGCCACCTGCGAGCCGTAGGTCCGGTAGGCGTCGGAGATGGAGATGTCCTCGCCGAAGGCCTCGCGGAAGGCCAGGTCGAGACGGGCCATCGCGAGCGCGGCGTCGGGTCGCAGCTGGTGCTCCCCGTCCCACAGGTCGCAGAGGTCGGCCGTGTCGAGGAGCCCGTTGCCGTTGCTCATCGCCCGGGCAGAGACCTCGCCGGTGCACCCCGGCGCCAGGGTCGCCACCAGCGCGTCGCGCTCCGCGTCCAGCTTCGCGGTGGCCTCAGCGGCCGCCGCGCGCTCCCCGCTCGCCCGGCTCGCCTGCTCGGCAGCCTCCCGCTCGGCCAGCAGCGAGGCCGCGTCGGGGATGCCGCCCTCGGCGTCGGTCGGCGGGGTGACGATCGCCGGGGATCCCGCCGGAGCGGTCAGGGGCAGGTCGGCGACGGCGCCGATCGGCGTGGGCGCCGCGGTCGCGGAGGCGGGCACGGTGGTCATCGGGGTGCCCGCGTGAGCCACCTGGCCGAGCGCCGGCCCCACGAGGGCGGCGAGGCCGAGGACCCCGACCATCCCGGCCTGAGGGAGACCGAAGGCCGAGCGGCCGCTCGAGCGCACGGCGCCCTTCTCCGGGGCGGCGGCGCCCGGTGCGGCCACCGGCGAGAAGGAGACCGTGCGCAGGTGCCGGTCGCGGTCGTCGCTGACGCCGGCGGCAGGCAGGGCCAGCGCCTGCTCGAGCAGCTCGATCTCGCGCCGGGCCCGCCGCGTCACGGTCGCGGGCTCCCCACCTCTCGAGCCCTCCTCCGGGCCGTCCTCGTCGCCGGCAGGCACCGAGCGGGACGGCTGGCTCAGCCCGACGACGGGGGTGTCGGGAAGGGCGATGACGGCCCGGCCCGCCGAGAGGGGCCCTGCTGCCGACGCCTCGCGCGGGTCCAGCACCTCGCCGCGCTGCTCCTGCTCCACCGGGGCCTGCGCGCGGGCGACGAGCGGGCGGACGTCGGGGGCGAGGTCGTCTGGCGCCCCGGGCCGGTGCAGCAGCCCGTTGAGCTCCAGCTCCGCGGTGAAGTGCAGGGGCACGGACATCGCCGGCTCCCTCTCCGCGAGAGCGGTCCGCCTGCCGCTGAGCACCGGCTCGGGCCCCGCGCAGCGCTGCGGCCCGAGAGCCGTCCCCCCCGGGGTCACCGGACCGGCGGGGCCCTCGAGACCCCACGCGGACGGCGCCTGGGTGAGCGCCCGCGCCTCACGGCGCGTCAGCGGAACTGCGCGGTCCACGGGCGTACCAGCAGCGCGGGGGAGGGCTGCGGGCGCGGTGGCCGCGTGGGCGACGGCGGCCGGGGCGGGCGTCGACGAGGGGCGCGGGGGACGAGGTGCCGGGTGCGCTGCGCGGAGAGCCGCGCGGGGTGCGGGAGGCGCCGCCCCGGGCGAGGGGGCGGGCAGGGGCGCCCGGCGGCGGCCGCTGCGCGGGGAGACCAGGTCGGCCCCCCCGAGGTCGTCGTCGGCGGCCAGGAGGGCCTCAACGTCGGGCAGGACCACGGCGACCAGCGGCACCGCCGGCAGGCGCGGACCGCTCGACGCGCCGCCCTGGGAGCGGCGCAGCTCCCGCCGCGTCGCCGGCTCCGCGGTGCCGGCGCGGGTCGCCCCGCCTCCTGCGGCGCCCGTGGAGCGGCCCGTGGTGGGAGAGGCGAGGTGCGAGGGCATGGGGGAAGACCTCCGACGCGGTTGTACGGGTGTGGCCGAGGTGCAGGGCTCCTCCTGCGAGAGCGAGGAACCGGTGCTCGATCACCGAACGGTGTCGAATATAGGCACGCGGCGGTGCCCTTCGAGGGTCTTTCGTCACCGTGTCGTTACCAAAAATTGCTCAGAGTGACGAGCCGACCGAGCGACCACGGGGGCTGGCGTGGCCGCGGTGAGTAAGGTGACGCACCACAGCCCACCGGAACGGTGCCGGGCGAGACGGCCCGTCACCTGACAGACACCCACCGGGCAAGCAGGCGAACGCCGCCGTGACGCAGTCCCCCACCACCAGCTCGACGAGCGGACCGGGTGACGACCCGGCGGCAGCCTTCGGCGCCAACGAGTGGCTCGTCGAGGACCTGTACGAGAAGTACCTCGCGGACCAGGACGCCGTGGACCCGGCGTGGTGGGACTACTTCGCGAGCTACTCCCCCTCGGCCCGCCGCTCGGACCCGGCCGCCGCGGCGCCGCGGGCGTCGTCGCCCACGGGTGCAGCAGGGCCGGCCGCTCCAGGCTCCCCAGCCGCGCCGGCCCCTCCGGCCGCGCCGGCACAGGGCGCCCAGCCGCTCGCCCCGATGTCCCCGCACCGCGAGCAGGGAGATCCTGCGCCGGCTCAGGGGGCACCAGCGCTCCCCTCGAGCGCTCACGTCCTGCGTCCCCACCTCGAGGCCACGGTGAGCGGCGACGCGCCCGAGGCGCACGCCGAGGCACCCCCCGTCTCCCCCGAGTCGACCCACGACGCCCCCGTGGAGAAGGCGGCCAGCTCCCCCGCCGCCCCCGGCGCTGACGGCGACGAAGACACCACGGAGCGCCTGCGGGGCCCCGCGGCGCGCGTGGTCACCAACATGGAGGCCTCGCTCGCCGTCCCCACCGCGACCAGCGTGCGCGCGGTGCCCGCGAAGCTGCTCGTCGACAACCGCATCGTCATCAACAACCACCTGAAGCGGGCGCGGGGCGGCAAGGTCTCCTTCACCCACCTCATCGGGTTCGCCGTCGTCGAGGCGCTGTCCGCGCTGCCGGAGATGAACTGGGCGTACGCCGAGCTCGAGGGAAAGCCGGGGCTGCTCAAGCCGGCCCACGTCAACTTCGGCCTCGCGATCGACCTCCCGGCCAAGGGCGGTGGGCGCCAGCTCCTGGTGCCGTCGGTCAAGGAAGCCGAGACCATGGACTTCGCCGGCTTCTGGGCCGCCTACGAGGACCTCGTCAAGCGGGCCCGCGGCGGGTCGTTGGCCGTCTCCGACTTCGCCGGGACCACCATCTCCCTGACCAACCCGGGCACCATCGGCACCGTCCACTCCGTCCCCCGGCTCGTCGCGGGCCAGGGCACCATCGTGGGCGTCGGCGCCATGGAGTACCCGGCGGAGTACCAGGGCGCCTCGGCCGAGACCCTCGCCCGCCTGGCCATCTCCAAGGTCATGACCCTGACGTCCACCTACGACCACCGGATCATCCAGGGCGCCCAGTCCGGGGAGTTCCTGCGGCTCATCCACTCCAAGCTGCTCGGCGGGGACGACTTCTACGACCGCGTCTTCGCCTCGCTTCGCATCCCCTACGAGCCGGTGCGCTGGAGCGTGGACATCGCGACGAGCCACGACGACGAGGTCGGCAAGACCGCCCGCGTCATGGAGCTCATCCACTCCTACCGCGTGCGCGGCCACCTCATGGCGGACACCGACCCCCTCGAGTACCGCCAGCGCCGCCACCCAGACCTCGACGTGCTCACCCACGGCCTGACCCTGTGGGACCTCGACCGCGAGTACCCCACCGGCGGCTTCGGCGGTCGCCCGCGGATGCTCCTGCGCGAGGTGCTGGGGGTCCTGCGCGACTCCTACTGCCGCACCACCGGCATCGAATACATGCACATCCAGGACCCCGTCCAGCGACGGTGGATCCAGGCGCGCGTCGAGCGGCCCTACGAGCCGCTCTCCCGCGAGGAGCACCTCCGGGTGCTGCGCCGGCTCAACGCCGCCGAGGCCTTCGAGACCTTCCTGCAGACGAAGTTCGTGGGCCAGAAGCGCTTCTCCCTCGAGGGCGGCGAGTCCGTCATCCCGCTGCTGGACGCGCTGCTGACCGACGCCGCGCACGCCGGCGCCGAGGAGGTCGCCATCGGGATGGCCCACCGCGGCCGGCTCAACGTGCTGGCGAACATCGCCGGCAAGTCCTACGCGCAGATCTTCCGCGAGTTCGAGGGCAGCCAGGACCCCCGCAGCGTCCAGGGATCCGGCGACGTGAAGTACCACCTCGGCACCGAGGGCACCTTCACCGCCGAGGACGGCGCGACCACGAAGGTCTACCTGGCCGCCAACCCCTCCCACCTGGAGGCCGTCGACCCCGTGCTCGAGGGGGTCGTGCGGGCCAAGCAGGACCGGATCAACCTCGGCGGCTCGTCGTTCTCGGTGCTGCCCGTGCTGGTGCACGGCGACGCGGCCTTCGCCGGCCAGGGCGTCGTGGCCGAGACGCTCAACCTCTCCCAGCTGCGGGGGTACCGCACCGGCGGGACCGTCCACGTGGTCATCAACAACCAGGTCGGGTTCACCACCGCGCCGGCCGCCTCGCGGAGCTCGTTCTACTCCACCGACGTGGCACGGATGGTGGGAGCGCCGATCTTCCACGTCAACGGGGACGACCCCGAGGCCTGCGTCCGTGTGGCCCGTCTTGCTCTGGCCTTCCGCGAGGAGTTCGCCAAGGACGTCGTCATCGACATGGTCTGCTACCGCCGGCGCGGCCACAACGAGGGCGACGACCCGTCGATGACCCAGCCGCTGATGTACAACCTCATCGAGGCGAAGCGCAGCGTGCGGCGCCTCTACACCGAGGGTCTCCTCGGGCGCGGCGACATCACCGATGCCGAGGTCGAGGAGACGGTGCAGGACTACCGGTCCCAGCTCGAGCGCGTCTTCGCCGAGACGAAGGAGGCCACGCGGGCCGTCCCCGACGCCAGCGACGGCACCACCGCCGGCCTGGACCGCCCGGCCTCCCAGAAGGACGAACCGGTGATCGAGGTCCCGGAGACCGGCGTCTCCTCCGAGGTGCTCGCGAGGATCGGCGAGGCCCACCTCAACCCGCCGCAGGGCTTCACCGTCCACCCCAAGCTCAAGCCCCTGCTCGAGCGCCGCGCCGCGATGGCCCGCGGGGAGAGCGCCGTGGACTGGGGCTTCGCCGAGCTCCTCTCGCTGGGGTCGCTGCTCATCGAGCGCACCCCGGTGCGCATCACCGGCCAGGACACCCGCCGCGGCACCTTCGTCTCGCGCCACGCGGTCCTCACCGACCGCGTCACCGCGGAGGAGTGGACGCCCCTCATGTACCTCACCCCGGACCAGGAGCGGCTCTCCATCTACGACTCGCTGCTCAGCGAGTACGCCTCGATGGGCTTCGAGTACGGCTACTCCGTGGAGCGCCCGGACGCGCTGGTGGTGTGGGAGGCCCAGTTCGGGGACTTCGCCGGCGGCGCCCAGACGATCATCGACGAGTTCATCTCCTCCTCGGAGCAGAAGTGGAACCAGC
>JBBSRD010000172.1:0-6868 GCA_038243415.1 Actinomycetales bacterium
CTACTGCGCATCGACCGCATCGCTGCCCCCGCGGGGGTCGGGCCCGGGTGAGGAGAGAGCAGCGGTCGTGGGGGCGACGGAGAAGGCGACGAGCACGCGGTCACTGTAGGAGGAACGGCCTGCGAGCCCCAACCGCCGGCGTCAGCGCTCGTCCCACTCCCGGGCCAGGGGTGCGCTACCGGGCACGAGGGTCTCGGCGATCTCGTCCAGGGCGCGGCGCACCTGGGCCTCCCCCACCCACAGGTGCTTGGCCCCGTCGATGGGCACCACCTCGGCCTGGGTCAGCGGCGCGAAGGCCTCCACGGCCGCGTCGGGACGGAGGAAGTCGTCGAGCTCGGGGACCAGCGCCCGCACCGGCTTGCCGGACTCCGCCCACCGCACCAGCGCGGCGCGCGGGGACCAGCGCAGCGGCGGGCTGAGGAGCACCGCCCCCTCGATCGACGCGTCGAGGCCGTGCGTCAGGGCGAGGTCGGTGCCGAAGGACCAGCCCACCAGCCAGCGGTGCGGCAACCCCTCGCGCTCGGCGAGCTCGAGGGCCGCCGCGACGTCGTGGCGCTCGGCGTCCCCGGCGTCGAAGGTGCCGCTCGAGGTGCCGCGCCCGCTGGTGGTGCCGCGGGTGTTGAAGCGCAGCACCGCGATCCCCGCGAGGGCGGGCAGGCGCCAGGCGGCCTTGCGGAGCACGTGGCTGTCCATCGAGCCACCCTCGGTGGGCAGCGGGTGCAGGCAGATGGCGGTGGCCACCGGCTCCGAGCCCTCCGGCAGGGCGAGCTCCCCGACGAGGACCTCACCGTCGGCGGTGGTCAGCTCGACGTCCCGGCGGCGGGCGGGCAGGGACGTCGACGATCGGATCTCCACGCCCGTCAGGCTAGCGAGGGCGCCGGTGCCCGCGCGCGGACCAGCACGACCGGTGCCAGTGGCGCCGCTCCCCCGCGGCGTGCTCGGCGCCGAAGAGGTGCTCCGTCGGCCAGGCGACGACGTGGGGGGTGCCCGGCGTCAGCACCTGGTCGCACCCGGGGCAGCGGTAGGGCTTGTCGGAGCGCCCGGGGCCGATCTCACGGACGTTCCACTCCCCGTCGGGCCCGGCCTCGCGCCGGTGGTGGCTCCCCAGCACCCACGAGAGGTCGCTGGCGCCCTCGGCCGTGGAGCGCTGCACCCCGGACTGAGAACCCCCACGAGGCGCGGGGGCTCCGTAGCGGGGGTCGCGGCGGTTCGAGCGGGGCACCGGACCAGTGTGGGGCCCGCCTAAGGTGGTCGCCCGTGCGCCTGCTCATCGCCCGCTGCTCCGTCGACTACGCCGGCCGGCTCACCTCCCACCTGCCCTCCGCGCTGCGCCTGCTCATGGTCAAGGCCGACGGCTCGGTGCTCGTCCACGCCGACGGCGGCTCCTACAAGCCGCTGAACTGGATGTCGCCGCCCTGCCGGCTCGTGGAGGAGGACACCGCCGAGGGGGTGAGGTGGACGGTGACCAACAAGGCCGACGAGACCCTCGTCATCAGCATCGAGGACGTGGTGCTCGACACCGAGCACCCGCTCGGGGTCGACCCCGGACGGGTGAAGGACGGCGTGGAGGCCCACCTCCAGGCCCTGCTCGCGGACAACGTCGACGCGATCGGCCCGGGTCACCGCCTGGTGCGCCGCGAGTACCCCACGGCGATCGGGCCCGTCGACCTGCTGGTGCGCGACGCCGACGGCGCCACCGTCGCGGTGGAGGTGAAGCGCCGCGCGGAGATCGACGGCGTCGAGCAGCTGAGCCGCTACCTCGAGCTGCTCAACCGCGACCCCCTCCTCGCCCCCGTGACGGGGGTCCTCGCGGCGCAGGAGATCAAGCCCCAGGCCCGGGTCCTGGCGCAGGTGCGCGGCATCGCGACCCTCGTCCTGGACTACGACGCCCTGCGGGGGCTCGACGACCCGTCGAGCAGGCTGTTCTGACGGGGTGGACGATGGGCCCGTGGTGACGGTGATGGCGGCACGGGCACGGCGAGCATGGCGATGATCCCGGCCCTGCTGGCCACCCTCGACGAGCCAGGAGGTCAGGTCGGCGCCTCGGGCTCCTTCTTCACGCTTCTCGTCGCCCCGTTCATGGCGATCCTCGTGGTCGTGGTGCTCGCGCTGCTGCTGCGGTGGGCGTTCTCCCACGGCACGTCGGTGGTGGCCAAGCCGCCGACGGCCGGCGCCGAGGACGACTACGGGATGCTCGTGATCGTGGCGGCCCCGCACACGTTCATCGAGGCGGAGGTCGAACGCTCCCACCTGGCCGACGCCGGGATCCGGGCGACGCTGGCCCCGACGACCGACGGGCCGCGCGTGCTGGTCTTCCCCCGGGACGTCGAACGGGCCACGGCGATCCTTCGCCACCGGGGCTGACCGCCCCGGCCCTCGCAGGAAGAGCGCTCAGCGCACCCCGCGGTCGCGCGGCGCGGCGGACTCCAGCCACGCCGCGAACCCGGTGTAGGCGTCGTCGTCCATCAGCAGCTCGACGGTCTGGGAACCCGCGGAGACCGTGACGACGACCCCGCCCCCACCGCCCTCGATGCTCACGGGCTGGCGCGACACCACGTCGATGACGCTGCGCCGGGCGCTCCAGCGGGGCCCCGGCGCGAAGGAGCGGGAGCGCCACCAGCGCACCGTCTCGCTCCCGGTGCGGGCGACGCCGAACGACCAGGCCTCCCCCTCGGTGGCCCCTGAGCGCAGGGCGCAGTCGAAGGTGCCGCGGCGCCGCGTCAGCGAGCGGAGCCGCAGCACCAGGAGCAGCGCGCTGAGCACCACCACCACGACGAGGCCGGCGGCGACCTCGCCCACGACGAGCATCACCATCATCGCGCCGTCCCCGCCCGGCTCTGCATCATCACGGCGAGAGCGGGGACCGGGCGATCAGGTCAGGCGCGGGACGCGGGCGCGCCTGCGGCGCCGTCAGCGACGCTGATGCGCTCAGCGACGATGAGGACGGTGTCGTGCTCGACGGACAGGAACCCGCCGTCCACGGTCGCCACCACGTCGTCGATGCGCCCGGACCGGATGGCGTTCTCGCCGGTCCCGATGCGCACCTCGCCCGCCACGAGCACCGCCAGGACGGGCTCGTGGCCCGAGAGGATCCCGAGCTCGCCCTCAGCGGTGCGGGCGACGACCATCGTCGCCTCGCCGGACCACACCTGCTTCTCCGCGGAGACGACCTGGACGGTGAGCGTCACCGGTCGTTCTCCTTCTGGATCTGCGACCACTTCTCCTCGACGTCGTCGATGGAACCCACGTTGAAGAACGCCTGCTCGGCCACGTGGTCGTAGTCGCCGTCGGCGATCTTCGAGAACGACTCGATGGTGTCGGCCAGCGGCACGGTCGAGCCGACGACGCCGGTGAACTTCTCCGCCATGTACGTGTTCTGGGAGAGGAACTGCTGGATGCGGCGGGCGCGGTTCACGACCACCTTGTCCTCCTCGGACAGCTCGTCCACCCCGAGGATGGCGATGATGTCCTGCAGCTCCTTGTTGCGCTGGAGGATCTGCTTGACGCGCGTGGCCGTGTCGTAGTGCGCCTGGCCCAGGTACCGCGGGTCGAGGATGCGCGACGTGGAGGCCAGCGGGTCCACGGCCGGGTAGAGCCCGCGCGACGCGATCTCGCGGGAGAGCTCCGTGGTCGCGTCGAGGTGGGCGAACGTCGTCGCCGGCGCCGGGTCGGTGTAGTCGTCGGCGGGGACGTAGATGGCCTGCAGCGATGTGATCGAGTGCCCGCGGGTCGAGGTGATCCGCTCCTGCAGCACCCCCATCTCGTCCGCGAGGTTCGGCTGGTAGCCCACGGCGGAGGGCATGCGCCCCAGCAGCGTGGAGACCTCGGCGCCCGCCTGCGTGAAGCGGAAGATGTTGTCGATGAACAGCAGCACGTCCTGGTTCTGGACGTCGCGGAAGTACTCCGCCATCGTGAGCGCGGACAGCGCGACCCGCAGGCGCGTGCCCGGCGGCTCGTCCATCTGGCCGAAGACGAGGGCCGTCTTGCCGAAGACGCCCGCCTCCTCCATCTCGGCGATGAGGTCGTTGCCCTCGCGGGTCCGCTCCCCCACGCCGGCGAAGACCGACACACCGCCGTGGTTCTGGGCGACGCGCTGGATCATCTCCTGGATCAGCACCGTCTTGCCCACTCCGGCGCCGCCGAACAGGCCGATCTTGCCGCCCTGCACGTACGGGGTGAGGAGGTCGATGACCTTGATGCCGGTCTCGAACAGCGAGGTCTTGGACTCCAGCTGGTCGAAGGCCGGGGCCGAGCGGTGGATGGGCCAGCGCTCCTTGATGTCGAGCGTCTCGCCGGGCTCGAGGTTGAGCGGCGTCCCGATCGTGTCGAAGACGCGCCCGAGCGTGACGTCGCCGACGGGGACGGTGATGCCCTCGCCGGTGTTCGTGACGCTCATGCCGCGCACGAGGCCGTCGGTCGGCTTCAGGGCGATGGCGCGCACCATGTTGTCGCCGATGTCCAGGGCGACCTCGAGGGTCAGCACGAGGTCGCGGCCCTCGAGGGTGTAGTCGATCTTGAGGGCGTTGTACATGTTGGGCAGCCCGCCCGCGGGGAACTCGATGTCGACGACGGGCCCGGTGACGCGCACGATGCGGCCGGTGGCGAGCTCGCCACCGCCGTTCTCGTCGGGACGGCCGGCGCTGGTCGGGGCGTCGGGGGTGATGATGGACATGAAGGCTTCTCCTCGAGGGGACGTGACGGCCGGTGAAGGCGGGCGACGGCTGGGGCTCAGCTGGCCAGCGCGTCGGCGCCGGACACGATCTCGCTGATCTCCTGGGTGATCTCGGACTGGCGGGCCTGGTTGGCCAGGCGGGTGTACTGCTTGATGAGGTCGTCGGCATTGTCGCCGGCGCTCTTCATGGCCCGCTGGCGGGCAGCGTGCTCGCTGGCCGCGGACTGGAGCAGCGCGTTGTAGATGCGCGACGAGATGTAGCGGGGCAGCAGCTCGTCGAGCACCGTCTCGACGTCGGGCTCGAAGTCATAGAGCGGCAGCAGCTCGTCCTGCGGGGGCGCCTCGATGCCCTCGACGACCTCGAGCGGCAGCAGCCGCAGCACCGTGGGCTCCTGGCTGACCATCGAGGCGAACCGGGTGTAGACGACGTGGATCTCATCGACGCTGGGCCCGTCGTAGTCGGTCATCCGGGCCCCGCCGCCGGGGCGCTGGCCCTTGCCCTCGCCCCCGTCGGACCCGTCGAGGAAGGCGTCGACGAGCATCTCGCCGATGGCGTCGGCGGTCTCGTAGTCCGGCGACTCCGACCCACCGGTCCAGGACTCCTGGATCTTCCGGCCGCGGAACGTGTAGTACGCCTCGCCCTTGCGACCCGCGACGAAGAGGATCGGCTCGGTGCTCGCCTGCTTCAGGCGGACGACCAGCCGCTCCGCCTCCTTGATGGCCGACGCCGAGTAGGCACCGGCCATCCCGCGGTCGGAGGTGATGACCAGGACGGCAGCGCGCCGCGAGGAAGGCCGCTCGGTGATGAGCGGGTGCTCGGCGTCGGTGAAGGTCGCCACCGCCGAGACCGCGCGCGTCAGTGCTCGCGCGTAGGGCGTGGAGGCCGCCACCGACGCACGCGCCTTCGTGATGCGCGAGGTGGCGATGAGCTCCATGGCGCGGAAGATCTTCTGCATCGACTTCGTCGACTTGATCTTGTTGCGGTACTCGCGCATCTGGCCAGCCATCGCGCTTCTCCTTCTCCTGTCGTCGTGCGGTGCGGTGCGTCGTGCGTCGTCGGTGGTGCGGGCTGCGCCGTTCCAGGCGCAGCCGTCGGGCCCCGGAGGGCGCGACGTCAGGAGCGGCGCTGCTTGGTGATCTGCTCCTG
This sequence comes from Actinomycetales bacterium, assembly GCA_038243415.1. GTDB lineage: Bacteria > Actinomycetota > Actinomycetes > Actinomycetales > Quadrisphaeraceae > CADCUY01. The sequence continues at coordinate 5,820 of JBBSRD010000172.1, forward strand.
GTCCACGCCGGCGTCCTCGAGGGCCTCCTCGGAGGAGCTCCCGGCTCCTCCGGCGCGGTCGCCCTCGCCACCGGCGGTGAAGCCCCTCTTGAAGGACTCCACCTCCTTCTTGAGCGCGTCCACGGTGTCGTCGGAGAGCTGGCCGGTCTCGCGGATGCTGCCCAGCGCGACGTCCTTGCGCTTGAGGTGGTCGAGCAGCTCGCGCTCGAAGCGGCGCACGTCCTCCACGGCGACGGAGTCGAACACGCCGTTGATGCCGCCCCAGATCGAGATGACCTGCTCCTCGATCGGGTACGGCGTGTACTGCGGCTGCTTCAGCAGCTCCAGCAGGCGGGCGCCCCGGTCGAGCTGGTTGCGCGAGGTCTGGTCCAGGTCGGAGGCGAACATCGCGAAGGCCTCCAGCGAGCGGAACTGCGCCAGGTCGATCTTCAGGGTGCCCGAGACCTTCTTCATCGCCTTGATCTGCGCGTCACCGCCCACCCGCGACACGGACACGCCCACGTTGACCGCGGGGCGCTGGTTGGCGTTGAAGAGGTCCGACTCGAGGAAGATCTGGCCGTCGGTGATGGAGATGACGTTGGTGGGGATGAACGCCGACACGTCGTTGGACTTCGTCTCGATGATCGGCAGCCCCGTCATCGACCCCGCACCGAGCTCGTCGTTGAGCTTTGCGCACCGCTCGAGGAGGCGGGAGTGCAGGTAGAAGACGTCGCCCGGGTAGGCCTCACGGCCCGGCGGGCGCCGCAGCAGCAGCGAGACGGCGCGGTAGGCCTCGGCCTGCTTCGAGAGGTCGTCGAAGACGATGAGGACGTGCTTGCCGCCGTACATCCAGTGCTGGCCGATGGCCGAGCCGGTGTAGGGGGCGAGATACTTGAAGCCGGCGGGGTCGGATGCCGGCGAGGCCACGATGGTCGTGTACTCCATGGCGCCAGCCTCTTCGAGCGCGCCCTTGACGGCGGCGATCGTGGAGCCCTTCTGGCCGATGGCGACGTAGATGCAGCGAACCTGCTTGTTGACGTCGCCGGAATCCCAGTTGGCCTTCTGGTTGA
>JBBSRD010000173.1:0-6769 GCA_038243415.1 Actinomycetales bacterium
TCGCCCTGGCGGAACCTGTGCGCGAGGCGCTGGCGGCCGGTCAGGTCGACGTCGTCCGCGCCGCTGTGATCACGGCGGTGGCCGCCGGGGTGAGGGCCGAGCACGCCGAGCGCCTGGTGGAGCAGGTGCTCCCCCGAACCGGTCGGACCAGCGTGACGGCGGTGCGTGCCCGCTGTCGCCGGGCTGCGGGGAGCCTCGACCCGGACCAGGCGCGAGAGGTCGCCGCGGAGGGCATCTGGCGCCGGCTCCTCACCGACCCGTCCGGACGCGTGCTCGTGGTGGGGGAGAAGACCTCCACGCCGTCAGCACTCCCCGCAGCGCTGGTCCGCGCCGATCATGACCAGTGCACGGCCCCGTGGTGCGGCCGTCCGGCCCGCGACTGCGACCTCGACCACCTGACCCCCTGGCCGAGCGGGCGACCAACCGGTCGAACCTGCACCCGGTGTGCCCGCGCGACCACCGTCTGAAGCACTCCACGCTCGGAGTCACCGCCCACCGCGATCCTCGTGGCGCGATCGTGCACACCACCCGGCCCGGGTGATGGATCGCGCCGATGGGGAGCATGCCTGTTCGTCATCCGCCGCCGAGGCCCGTGAGCCACGCGGTGAGCCCGGGCAGGCGGGCGATCGCGTCGCGGGCCAGCAGCACGCCGATGATCGCGACAACCCAGGCGAGCGTCTCGCCGCTGCCGCGCTCCGTCCACGCGGCGAGGCGGGCGAGCACCGGCTCGACCCACCGTCGGGCCAGCACCCGCGCGGCCAGCAGCGCCAGCGCCGGAGCCACCATGACGAGGCAGTAGCCGGCGAGCACCACGGCGCTCTGCGTCCAGCCCAGCGCGGAGGCGGTGATGAGGCCCGTGGCGGCGAGGTAGGGGAGCATCGTCGGGAGCTCGAGCACCACGGCGGTGAGCGAGAGGGTCATGAGGCCGGCGGAGCTGCCTCCTCGAGACCGCCCTGGAGCGTTGGCCTCGCCGGTGGCGCGCTCTCGCCACCGCGCTGCCCGCCCTGGTCCCCTCCCCTTCCGGAGCGGGAGGAGGATCCCGGCGAGCAGCAGCCCGACGCCGAGCACCAGCTGGGCCCACGCTGCCGCCGGGCTGTCGGCCAGGCCGCCGAAGGTCCCCGCCAGCGCGCCCGCACCCGTGATCAGCGCGACGCCGACCAGCAGGTAGGCGCCGGCCACGGTGGCCAGGAAGAGCAGGACGCGGCCCACCCGCACCCGGCCGGGCGCGGAGAGGAACCACAGCGGGATCAGCAGGGTGCCGAAGCTCGTGGAGTCGATCAGGGCGAGCACCACGAGGGAGCCGGCCAGCGCAGCGGTCATGGGCCAAGGCTCCGGCGGCGGGCAGCCGGCGTCATCCCTCGTTCGGTGTACGTCTTTCGGCGGACGTCACCCGAGCCGCCCTGTGCTGGGATGGCCGGCGTGGGGATGCTGCCGGCGCTGTGGGGACGCCGGACGACGCTGGGCGAGCGCGGTCGCGACGTCCGGGACGCCCTCGGGCTCGCTGCCGTGGGGGTGCTGCTCATCGCTGTCGGGCTGGTCGGCGTGGTGTCACCGGTCCCCGGCGCCGACCCCGGCGGTCGCTGGTGGTTCGCCCTGCCGCTGGCTGCGCTGTGCGCGCTGGTGCTGGTCGAGCGCCGCCGGCCCCTGATGGCGCTCGCGGGAGGCACCGTGGTGCTCGCGGTCGACCTCGCGCTCGGCGGGAGCACCGGCTCGGTGCTGGGCTTCGTCGACCTCGTCCTCGGGGCGGCCCTCTACGCGGGCAGGACGGCGGTGCGCCGCCTCGAGGTGGCGGTGGGGGTGCTCGTGGTGGCCGCCGCCGTCGCGGCGTCCGTCCACGAGGGCGGTGCCGCCGCGGTGGTGCAGGCGGGGCTGCTGACGTTCGCGGTCCTCGGGACGCCGCTGTGGTGGGGTCGCGACGTCCGCCGCCAGACCGAGGTCGCCCGGCTCGAGGCGGCCCGCGCCGACGACGCGTCGCGGCTGGCAGCGCTGAGGGCGGCCGACGCCACCCATGCCGCGCGCGAGGCCGTGGCGGCAGACCTGCACGACGCGCTCGCCGGTGATCTCGCGGCCATCGCGATCCACTCCGAGGCAGCCCTCGCCGCCCCGGGCCCCGCGGCGGCATCGGCGGCGCAGGGGTCTTCGTCGTCGCTCGCGGTCATCCGCTCGTCGAGCACCTCTGCCCTGACCCACCTGCGGGAGATGGTGGCGCTCCTGCGCTCGGGGGCGAGCCCTGAGCCTGCTCCGCGGCGGCTCACGGACCTCGACGACCTGGTCGATGCTGCGCGGAGCCGCGGTCTGGACGTGGTGGTCGAGGGTCGCCGCTGCACGGAGGACCTGCCCGGTCCGGTCGACCTGGTCGCCGGGCGCATCGTCGCGGAGGCACTGACGAACGCCGTGAAGCACGCTCCCGGCGCCGGGGTGCGGATCGTGCTCGACGACGCCCGGGGGAGCGAGCTGCGGGTCGAGGTCGTCAGCGCGGCGGGGAGCGGGCGCGCACCCGCCGTGGACGGTGCTGCTCCGGGACTCGGCGTGGTGCTCATGCGCGAGCGCGCCGCGTCGGTCGGCGGTGCGCTGGACGCCGGCCGCGTGGAGGGCGCGTGGGTGGTCTCGGCGCGGTTGCCGCTGGCCAGCAGGCAGGGCTGCTCGGCGGGGGAGCCGTGAGCGCGGTCCGCGTGCTCGTCGTGGACGACCACGCCGACGTCCGGTCGGGGCTCCGGCTGCTGCTCGCGCAGGTGGGGGACGTCGAGGTGGTCGGTGAGGCGGCCGACGGCGGCGCGGCGCTGGTCAACGCGAGGGCGCTTCGGCCCGACGTCGTGCTCATGGACCTGCGGATGCCGGGCGTCTCCGGCATCGAGGCGACGCGCGCCGTCGTCGCCGAGGGGCTCGCGCAGGTGCTGGTGCTCACCACGTTCGACCTGGACTCCGACGTGTTCGGAGCCCTGCGCGCCGGGGCGGCGGGGTTCCTGCTGAAGACCGTCGACGCGGCGTCGCTCCTGGACGCGGTACGACGCGTCGCCGCGGGCGAGGGGGTCCTCGCCCCGGAGGTGGTGCGCCGCGTGCTGGGGCAGGTGGCGGCGGGCCCGGTCGCGGGTGGCGGGGCGGCCGGCCGCGAGGTGCTCAGCGGACTGACGCCCCGCGAGCACGACGTGCTGCGCTGCCTCGGCACCGGGCTCTCCAACGCCGAGGTGGGCGCGGCGCTCGGCATCTCGGAGGCCACCGCCAAGACCCACGTCTCGCGGGTGCTGATGAAGCTGGGCGCCCGGTCGCGGGTGCAGGCGGCGATCCTGGCGCGCGAGCACGGCCTCGTGTGATCGTGGGCTGCCGTCTCGCGGGGAGCGAGGGCCCTGAGCCACAGTGGTCACCGTGCCCACCCTCACCGCCACGACCGACCTGCCCGCCGACGTCGAGACCGCGCTGGCCGCCAACCTCGATCTCGACGTGGAGGTCATCGCTCTCGCCCGCCACCGGCTGCGGCCCGTGGCGGGCGCCGGCCTGACGACGACGGGCGCGATCGGGGACGGGCAGCAGGTGCGGTGGGCCGCCCGGCTGTTCGGAGTCCTGCCGGTCCGCCACACCAGCCGGATCGCCGTGGTCCAGCGGACGCCGCGCCGGGCCCGCTTCGTCGACACGATGGTCTCGGGAGCCTTCACGGCCTACGCCCACGAGCACACGTTCGTCGCCCTGCCCACGGGCGACGGCCCGCCGGTCACGCGCCAGGTCGACGCGATGAGCTGGACGAGCCCGCTGGGGCCGCTGGGCGCGGTGGCCGACGTCCTCGCGGTGCGCACGGTGATGCGTCACCTCCTGCACGCCCGCAACGCGGAGGTGCTGTCGCGGCTCGAGCCGGCCCGATGATCGCGATCCGGTGACGGCAGCCGGGTGAGGGTGGGCGCGCCCCGCACCGTTCCCCTGCCCGGATGACCGATGCACCAGCGCCTGCGCGGATAGCGTGCGCAACGTGACCAGAGACCGATTGCCTGTGAGCGGGCTGTCCGTCCGGGCCCGGACCCTCGTCGCCGTGCTGGCCGCAGCCGTCGTCATCGTCCTGGCCGCGGGCGCCGCGACCCTCCTGGTGCTGCGCACCCGGCTCACCGCGGCGCTGGACGACCTTCCCGGCGCGGCCGACCAGAGCGTCGATGCCGTGATGGGGCGGCTCACGACGCCCCTGCTGGTGGTCGGCGCGGCCCTGCTGCTCGCGACGTGCCTGCTGGGCGTCGTGGCCGTGCGCCTGGCGCTGAGGCCGGTGGGCGTGCTGGTGCTGGCCTCCTCGAAGGCGTCCGCGGACGGCGACCTCCCCGTCCCTCCCGGGCGCGACGAGACGGCCCGCCTCGCCCTGACGTTGAACTCCGTCGTGAGCCGCATGCGGGGCGCGGTCACCCGCGAGCGCGCCCTCATCACCGCGACGAGCCGCGAGCTGCGCGCACCCCTGGCGGCGCTGAGGGGCGAGGTGGAGCTCGCCAGGACCTCGGTCACCTACGACGACCTCCAGGGCTCGCTCTCGGCAGCGGTCCACGAGGTGAAGCGCCTGACCGTCCTCACCGACGACCTGCTGCTCGTCGCCCGCGAGGGGGCGGCGGCCGACGAGCTCGCCGGCTCCTCCGTCGAGCCCGGCGGGACCGCCCTGCGCCCGACGGACCTGCGGAAGCTCGTGCCCGACGAGCTGCGCCGCCTCAGCGCGCTCGTCCCCCGGACCTCGCTGAGCCTCGACGACTCCGGTGTCGGAGGGGTCACGGCCCTGGTCACCGGCCCGGACGGCGCGTGGGCGCGGGTGCTCGCCAACCTCGTCCGCAACGCCGGGGCCGCCGGGGCCGGGCAGGCCGTGGTGCGCCTCGCGACGACCGCCGACGAGGTCTCGCTCGTGGTCGACGACGACGGGCCGGGGTTCTCGGACGGGAGCCGGTCCGTGCGCGACGAGACGGGGCAGGGCGAGGGGGGCCACGACGAGGCGGGCGGGAGCGGGCCGGACCAGGGCGGGCCGCCCACGGACGAGCGGCCCGGGGACGAGCCGCAGGGGCCGGTCCGCGGCACGGGCATGGGGCTGCTGATCGTCGACGCCCTCGTGCGCGCGCGGCGCGGGCGCACGGAGCTCGGTGACGCCCCGGAGGGGGGCAGCCGGGTGAGCGTGACCGTCCCGCTGGCGCGCGCGGCGACCGAGACGGCTGCCGCGGCGGGCCAGGTGCCCGGTGCCGTGACCCGGTGAGCACCGGGGCGCACGTCCGGTCCCGCGCGGGGCGTGCACCCGTCAGGGCGACCGACGTCCCCGGGCCGCGCCGCGCACCTGAGACCATGGGCCTGCTCTGCCCCCCACCCGCCCGACCCGGAGGAGAACCACTGTGACGACCGTCCGCGTCGCCCTGCTCGGCTGCGGGGTGGTCGGCAGCGAGGTGGCCGCCGCTCTCGCCCCCGGATCCGCGTCGCTGCGCGAGCTCGAGGACCGGGTGGGGGCGGGCCTCGAGCTCGTCGGCATCGGCGTCCGCGACGTCGACGCCCCCCGGCCGGCCGGCGTCGACCGCTCGCTGCTCACCGCCGGCACCACGGCGCTGGTCGCCCGCGCCGACGTCGTCGTCGAGCTGCTCGGGGGTCTCGAGCCCGCCCGCTCGCTCATCCACGCCGCGCTGGGCCACGGGGCGTCGGTCGTCACCGCGAACAAGGCCCTGCTGGCGCAGGACGGCCCGGCGCTGCACGCCGACGCGGCCCGGGCGGGCGTCGCCGTCCACTACGAGGCCGCCGTCGCCGGTGCCATCCCGATCATCGCGCCGTTGCGGGTCTCCCTGGCCGGCGACCGCGTGAGCCGCGTGCTCGGCATCGTCAACGGCACCACCAACTACGTGCTCGACGCGATGGACTCCTCCGGCGCCGGCTTCGAGGACGCGCTCGCGAGCGCCCAGGAGCTGGGCTACGCCGAGGCGGACCCCACGGCGGACGTCGACGGGTACGACGCCGCGGCGAAGGCGGCGCTGCTGGCGCGCCTCGCCTTCCACGCCGCCGTCCCCCTCGAGGCCGTGCACCGCGAGGGCATCCGGGGCATCACCGCCGCCGACGTCGCCTCCGCGCGCGAGGAGGGGATGGTCATCAAGCTGCTCGCCATCGCCGAGCGCTGCGCCGAGCCCGGGGGGAAGCCGGGCCACGACGGGTCTGCGAGCGGCCACGGGGGTCGTCACGGCGGCCACGCCGAGGGGCTGCAGGTGCGCGTCCACCCGGCGATGGTGCCGCGCACGCACCCCCTGGCCGGGGTCCGCGAGGCCTTCAACGCCGTCTTCGTCGAGGCCGAGGCGGCCGGCGAGCTGATGTTCTACGGCCGCGGCGCCGGCGGGGCCCCCACGTCGTCCGCCGTGCTCGGCGACCTCGTGGCCGCGGCCCGCGACCACCTCGACGACCGGCCCTCGCGCTCCCGGGCGGGCGGCGCCGAGCTGCCGGTGTGCTCGATCGGTGCGGCCCGCACGCGGTACCATGTGCGCCTCGACGTCGCGGACCGCCCAGGCGTGCTCGCGGCGGTGGCGGAGGTCTTCGCCGCGCACGACGTCTCCATCGAGACGGTGCGCCAGCGACCGGGCCCGGAGCCCGAGGACGGGGCCGTCCTGGCGGTCACCACGCACGAGGCGCGCGACGGCGACCTCGCCGCGACGGTCGAGCGCCTGGCAGAGCTGGACGCGGTGGCGGCGGTCGCCTCCGTGCTGAGGGTGGAGGGGGTCTGAGATGGCGCACGTGTGGGCCGGGGTGCTGGCCGAGTACCGGGACCGTCTGCCGATCGGGCCAGGCACCCCCGTCA
>JBBSRD010000174.1:0-6709 GCA_038243415.1 Actinomycetales bacterium
GTGCCGGACCGCACCCGGGGCTGGTTCGACGCCCGCCACACCGACCCGGCGTTCGTCACCGCGGCGTGGACCGCGACGGACCCGGCGGCCAGGGGCTTCCCGACCCCCGTGCTGGTCACCCGCGACGAGGTCGTCCGCCCGGGCTGAGGCCCCTGCCGTCCGCTGACCGCGCGCCCTCAGTGGGGCGCGTCGGCCCCGGTGCTGGGGCTGGACACCTCGTCGAGGCGCGCGACCTCCTCGGCCACGCTGCGCGTGACGTCCTGGGCGGTGAGGCCCACCTCTGCGAGCACCTGGGCCCGTGAGCCGTGCTCGAGGAAGCGCACGGGCACGCCCATCGTCCTCACCGGCGTGGTCACGCCGGCGGCCATGAGCGCCCGCGCGACCTGGCTGCCCACGCCGCCCTGGACCACGCCGTCCTCGAGGGTCACCACGAGGCGGTGCCGCGCGGCCAGCCCGGCCAGCGGCGCGGGCACGGGCAGGGCCCACACGGGATCGACGACGGTGGCGTCGATCCCGTGGGCGCCGAGCCTCGCGGCCACGTCGAGCCCGACAGCCACCATGGACCCGACGGCCACGACGAGCACGTGCTCGGCCTCGCCGCGGGCCAGGACGTCCAGCACGGACCCGTCGGCGGCGCCGTTCGCGTCGCCGAGGCGCTCGAGCGCCACGATCTCGTCGTCGGCGGAGCCCTTCCCCGGGAAGCGCAGCACCGTGGGCGCGTCGTCGACGTCGAGAGCGGCGGCGAAGGACTCCCGCAGGCGCGCACCGTCACGGGGGGCGGCCAGCGCCAGGCCGGGCACGACCCCGAGCAGCGCCATGTCCCACACCCCGTGGTGGCTGGGACCGTCCGGGCCGGTGATCCCGGCGCGGTCGAGGACGAAGGTCACGCCCGCGCGGTGCAGGGCGACGTCCATCAGCGTCTGGTCCAGGGCGCGGGTGAGGAACGTGGAGTAGACCGCGACGACCGGGTGCAGCCCGCCGAAGGCCATGCCCGCGGCGGAGGTTGCCGCGTGCTGCTCGGCGATCCCCACGTCGATCACGCGGTCCGGCATCTCCGCGGCCATGGGAGCCATGCCGACGGGCACGAGCATCGCGGCGGTGACGCCCACGACGTCCTCGCGCCGACGCGCCTGCTCGAGCAGGGCCTGGCCGAAGGCGGCCGTGAAGGTGGTGGCGCCCGAGCCGACGCCCAGCGCGGCGCCGGTGTCGGGGTCGATGACGCCGACCGCGTGGAAGCGGTCGACGTCGTCGAGCTCGGCGGGGTGGTACCCGCGGCCCTTCTGCGTCATGACGTGGACGATGACGGGGCCGTCGAAGCTCTTGGCGCGCGCGAGCGCGTGCTCGAGGTCCTCGAGGTCGTGGCCGTCGACGGGGCCGACGTACTTCATGCCCAGGTCCTCGAACATCCCCTGCGGGGCGACGAAGTCCTTGAGGCCCTTCTTCATGCCGTGGAGGGTGTCGTAGGCGATGCGGCCCGGCGCCCCGCCCCGCTGGAGGGTGGACTTGCCCCAGTCCAGGAACCGCTCGTAGCCGCGGGTGGTGCGCAGCGTGGAGAGGTGGTGGGCCATGCCGCCGATGGTCGGGGCGTAGGAGCGGCCGTTGTCGTTGACGACGACCACCACGCGGTCGGTGGAGGTGGCGATGTTGTTAAGCGCCTCCCAGGCCATGCCTCCGGTGAGCGCACCGTCGCCCACGACGGCCAGGGCGTGGCGGTCGCGCCCGGCGAGGGTGTTGGCGCGCGCGATGCCCGCCGCCCAGGACAGGGAGGTCGAGGCGTGGGAGTTCTCCACCACGTCATGCTCGGACTCCTCGCGGCTCGGGTAGCCGGCGAGGCCGCCGCGCTGGCGCAGCGCGGAGAAGTCCTGGCGGCCGGTGACGAGCTTGTGCACGTAGGACTGGTGGCCGGTGTCCCACACGATCGAGTCGTCGGGCGAGTCGAAGACGCGGTGGATCGCCAGCGTCAGCTCGACGACGCCGAGGTTCGGCCCGAGGTGGCCCCCGGTGCGGGAGACCTCGCGGACGAGGAAGGCCCGTACCTCCTGGGCCAGGCACCCCGTCTCGTAGCGGGAGAGCCGCTTGAGGTCGGCGGGTGAGGTGATCGTGTCGAGCAAGCTCATCGAGGAGGTCCTCCGCGTGTCGGTGGCGGCTCATCCGTGACGGGCCGCCGGCGCGGGATCGATCTTAGGCGCGTGCGCGCCCCGCCGCCCGGCCTGTCACAGACGAGAGGCCCGGCGCACCCCGCGCAGCGCCTGCTCGACCACGAGGGCCCCGCGCCAGGCTGCCACGAGGCGCCCCCGCTCGACCTCCATCGCGGCGAGCGCGTCGTCGACCGCTCCCGGGGCGAGGAGCCCCGCTTCGACGGCGCCGGCCATGTCGGTGCGCCAGGTGGTGACCGCCGCACGCTGGGCCTGGAGCGAGGCGGCGGTGTGGTGGACCGCGAGGCGGGCGAGCACCACGGGGTTGCGGGTGATGACGGCGTGGGCCCGGTAGTCGGGCGGGCAGGCGTCGGCCAGCCACGCGCAGGCGGCGGGCACCCAGTCCGGCGCGTCGGGCTGCCGCAGCCCCGCGGGCCAGCCGGGCGGCGGATGAGCATCAGACACGTGTTCGATGCTAGTCCGCGGCGGGGGCCCCGGCAGCCGCGGTTGCTCCGAACGCGCCGACCCGCGAGGACGCCGTGGACGCCTGCGCCCGCGGCAGCTCCCGGTCGAGCCCAGCGGCGCGCACCAGCTCGACGGCGGCGAGGCCGATGATCGACGTGTAGGTCGGGTAGGCGTACTCCAGGCTGGCGATCGCCGCGGCGCTCGTCCCGCACGCCATCGAGGAGGCTACGGCCTGGACCACGGCGAGGGCCTCCTCACCCACCGCGTGCGCCCCGAGCAGGCGGGAAGCGTCCGCGGTGGCGACCAGCTTGAGGAACCCCGTCGTCCGGCCGTCGATCACCGCGCGCTCGACCACCGCGTAGGGCACCGTGACGCTCAGGGCGCCGGGGTGCTCGCGCTCGGCCTGCTCCTGGGTGAGGCCCACCTGCCCGTAGTCGGGATCGGTGAAGCCTCCCGCGGGGAGCACGGAGTGGTCGGTGCTCGCCGGGGGCGCCTCGCCGGGGCGGCGCAGCGCCGCGACCGCGTTGGTGGCGGCCACGTACCCGTCGGCGACCCCCGCCTGGACCAGGCCGGCGTCGCCGTCGGCGTCACCGGCGACCCACACGTGGGCCACGGAGCTGCGCTGGTGGGCGTCGACGGGGATGGCCGAGCGGGTGGCCCGCACCCCGGCCGCGTCCAGGCCGAGGCCCTCGAGGTGGGCGGGCCAGCCGGCGCACACCACGACGGCGTCGGCGTCCACGAGGCTCGTCCCGCCGCCCCACGCGTCGACGACCACGCGCCGCCGGCCGTCGGGCAGCTCCTCGCTCCGCGAGACCCCGTGCCCGCTGGTGCGCACGTCCACCCCGCCGGCCCTGAACGCCGCCTCCAGCGCCGCGGAGACGTCGGCGTCGGCGGTGGGCAGCACCCGGTCGGCCACCTCCAGCAGGGTCACGCGCGTGCCGAAGGCCGCGAGGACGGTCACGAGCTGGCTGCCGGTGTTGCCGGAGCCGATCACGACCACCGAGGCCGGCAGGCTCGGCAGGTCCACGACGGTCTCGGGCGGGGTGGTCAGCTCCACGCCCGGCAGCGGGAGGCGCCGCGAACGACCACCGACCGCCACGATGACCTGGTCGGCGCGCAGGCGCCGGCCCGAGGGCATGAGCTCGACGGTGCGCTCGTCGACGAAGCTCGCCCACTGACCCGTGAACAGCGTGACGCCGTGGCCGGCCAGCTGGCCGGGGACGTCCTTGGCGCCCTGTACCTGCTCGACCACCGTGCGCACGCGCGCGACGGTGGCGTCCCAGGCGACCTCGGCGGGCGGCACGGAGAGGCCATAGGTGTCGGCGGAGCGGATCTCGCGCAGCAGCCTGGCAGCCCTGGCGAGCACGCGCGTGGGCACGCAACCGGTGTTGACGCACGTGCCGCCGACCCGGTCACCCTCGACGACGGTCACGCTGGCGCCGAGCTCGGCGGCGCGCACCGCTGCCGAGACGCCTGCCGGGCCGGCGCCGATGACGAGGACCTCGCAGTGCTCGGCGGTTCCGGCGCCCCCGTCAGCGGTGGCGCCCGGTGCCGGCGCGGCGTCGTGCTCGGTCCCGGTGGTCGTCATGGCTCGTGCTTACCGCCGCGGCGCGCTCACCACCCGCCGAGGAGAGCGGTGACCGCCGATGGAGAGCGAGATCACCGCGCTGCGGCGCCGGTCAGCGCCTCAGGGGACGATGCTGCACGCGCACCGTGACGGCGCTGCCGAGAACCACGATCGCGGCGAGCGCAGCGACGATCGCGGTCACCCACGACACCGGGGCCCCGTCGATCCGGGCGACGGCGATCCACACCAGACCCCAGGTGAGCGAGAGCGCAGGAGCCAGACGGCCGTGGCCGAGCACCGCGAGGCCCGCGCCGAGCCCCGCGGCGACGAGCAGGACCACGACGGCCCAGACGGTGGCGCTGGCGCCGACCGCCTCCCACCCGGCGTCGCGGACGAGCGCGGCCGCAGCGTTGGCGATGCTCGCGATGGACACCCAGCCGAGGTAGAGACCCACCACGCCGTCGAGGAGCAGCGCCTGCAGCGGGGAGGCCGGGCGGGTGCCGATGAGGCGCGCGAGCACCACGACCAGCGTGAGCAGCAGCAGCGAGATCACGACGAGCGCCCCGGTGACCGAGCCGGCCTGCGCGGTGAGGATCCACGCGGCGTTGAGCAGCAGCGAGGCGGCGACCCACCAGCCGGTGCGCCGCTGGCGGGCGTCAGAGCGCTGGCCGGGCAGGAGCTGGTAGACCGCGAGGGCGAGGAGGCCTGCGTAGATGACCGACCAGAGGGAGAACGCCGGCCCGCCGGGGGCCACGAGGGTCGACGAGGCCGACAGCGCCCCGCCGGCCGCCTCGTCGATGGGCGTGCCCACCACCGCGCCCGAGCCGAGGAACCCGCCGACCACGGCGACGAGCGCGCTGATCGCGACGACGGTGACGCGGAGCGTGTCACGACCCGCAGCACCGGCGCCCGAGCGCCCGCGCCCCCGGGGCGGCGCGCTGGTGGTCACGACCGGCCCCGGCGGACGGTGGTGGTGGCCGCGGGTCGTCCGCGGGTGGTGCGGGTGGTCGGCATGACGCTCCCTGCGTGGTCGAGGACGTCAGTGTGTCCGAACGTCGGTCCCCGGGGCCAACCGCGCCGCACGCAGCGCGGGTCCGGGGTTGCCGGTGCCCGTGGAGCGGCGCGCCGTGGGTCGTCGAGCGGGGAGCCGGTGCGGTACCCGCCGATCGAGCGGGGAGCCGGGGTGGGGACACCCGGTGGGTCGCGCGCGCGAGGTCCCCGCTCGACGCCCACGAGGTGCCCGCCCTCCGGCGCATGGCCGGCGACCGTGGTTGCCCGGCACACACTCACCCGAGGCGGCGCAGGCTCGGCCAGGCCACCTCCCAGGACTGGAACGGCTCGCGGCACAGCCAGACCGCCCGACCTTGCTCCTCGTTGTCCAGACCCACCCCGTCGTCGATGCGCGCTGCCGGCTGGATGTCGGCGAAGAACCTGCGCAGCGCGGCCTCCGGCAGGCCCACGGCGATCACCGGCCCGCTGCCGTCGGCCGGCGGGCCCCAGGACCAGAAGGCGTTGTGGCCGCTGCACGCCGCGGGCAGCCCGAGCGCGGGACCAAAGCGCTCGACCGCGCCGGCCTCGCCGTAGTTCACTGCGAGCACCACGGCGGTGGCGCGCTCGTCCGCCGGCAGGGCGTCGTGGACCTCCGCCAGCGTCACGGCGAAGGCGGGCCGCCCGACGGTCTCCCCCGCGTCGTCGTTCACGTCCACGATCGGGGTGGAGGAGAGCCACGCGGCGGGGAGCACGGGGCGCATCAGCACCGCGGCGACGGCGCCGCTGAGGCCGAGGGTCACCGCGCCGGTAGGCAGCGTGCGGCCTCGTCGGCGGGCCCAGGCGATGACCGGCGGCGGCCCGGCGGCCAGCAGCCCGGGGTACGTCCCGCTCATGTAGTACGGCTTGCCGCCGGTGACGAGGAAGACGGCGAGCAGGAAGAGGTACGCCACGGCGAGGGAGCGGGCCCAGCGCAGCGCCGGGTCGCGCAGGAGGCGGACCTGGCCCACGATCCAGATCGGAGCGAGCGCAGGCCCGACGAGCAGCAGCTGGAACGGCAGCAAGGCCCACCGCGGCTCCGACGTGCCGGAACCGCCGGCGGCGACGGCGCCGGAGAGCTCCACCTGCGGCCAGCCGTGGGTGGCCTGCCACCACAGGTTCGGCGCCCACAGCACCACCGCGATCGCCCCGCCCGCCGAGAGCCAGCCACTGCGGAACGCGCGTCGGGGCCCCACGGCCACGAGACCGACGGCGAGGGCGGCGAGGAGAAAGACCACGAGGGTCTTGTTGAGCAGCCCGATCCCTGCGACGGTCCCGACGGCGAGCCACAGGCGCTGGTCCCCGGTCCGCAGCACCCGGACCACGAGGAGGCTGATCGTCGTCCACACGAGGAGGTCCAGCGCCGTCGTGGTGAGCATGTGGAAGACGACCAGCGTCGTCGTCGAGACCGCGGTGCAGGCAGCAGCGAGCGTCTGGGCCGCCCGCCCGCCGCCCAGCTCGCGGGCGAGCATCGCCGTCAGCAGCACGAGGGTCCCGGCCATCAGCGCGGAGGGCA
>JBBSRD010000175.1:0-6649 GCA_038243415.1 Actinomycetales bacterium
CATCGTCCCCGCGAGCACCGCCGCGAGCGCCGCGGGGTCCTGGGCGAGCGCGGCGGCGACCTCGCCGCGGGAGGTCTCGTCCCAGGTCTCGAACCCGAGGGTGACGTCGTAGGGGTCGGCGCGCGATCCCTGCACGGGGGCGTGGGTGGCGCCGGCCCCGACGTCCAGGCTCAGCACCTGCCCGGCGCGCGCGTAGGTGCGGCCCCTCGAGACGCGCCCCTCGCCGCCGACGGTCTCCATCGCGTCGACGAAGCGGCGCCCCCACCAGGTGGTCGCGAAGGGCCCGCGCCGTGAGCGCGCGCGGATGCCGTCGGCCTCGCGCCGCTTGCCGGGGGGGAAGGGCCCGTCCCACCAGTCACCGCCGCTCTTCGAGCTCACCTCCGCATCACCGCGCTCTCACTCCCCCACCGCGTCGGCGCCGAGCGCGAGGACCTCGGCGAGCTCCTCGGTGGGCATGGACGTCAGCCACTTCTCGCCGGTGGGCACGACGGCGGCCGCGAGCTCGCGCTTGGCCTTCATCATCTCGTCGACGCGCTCCTCGACGGTGCCCGCGCAGACCAGGGTGCGGACCTGGACGGTGCGCTTCTGGCCGATGCGGAAGGCGCGGTCGGTGGCCTGGGCCTCCACGGCGGGATTCCACCACCGGTCGACGTGGATGACGTGGTTCGCGGCGGTGAGGTTCAGCCCCGTGCCCCCGGCCTTGAGGGAGACGACGAGGACGGGCGGCCCGGCGGCGCTCGAGAACCGCTCGACCATCTCGTCGCGCCGCAGCCGCGGGACCCCGCCGTGGAGGAACTCGACGCCGGCGCCGTAGCGCTCCGCCAGGTGGGGACGGAGCATGTCGCCGAGCTCGCGGTACTGCGTGAAGCACAGCGCCCGTTCCCCGTCGGCGACGGCGGTGTCCAGGACGTCGTCGACGAGCGCGAGCTTGCCGGAGCGGTGCTGGCCGCGGCGCAGCATCGGCGAGCCGTCGGCGAGCAGCTGGGCAGGGTGGTTGCACACCTGCTTGAGCCGGGTGAGGGTGGCGAGGACGAGGCCGGAGCGCTCGATCCCCTCGGCCTTCGCCTCCTTCATGCGCTTCAGCATGTCGTCGAGGACCGCCTGGTAGAGCGTGGCCTGCTCGGCGGTGAGGGTGGAGTGGAGCGTCATCTCGATCTTGGGCGGCAGGTCGGAGATGACGCTGGGGTCGGTCTTGAGGCGGCGCAGGATGAACGGACGGGTCAGGGTGGCCAGCGCCGCGGTGGCCTTCTCGTCGCCGTGGCGCTCGATGGGCACGGCGAAGCGCTCGCGGAAGCGGGCGGCGGAGCCGAGCAGGCCGGGGTTGGCGAAGTCGAGGACGGAGCGCAGCTCGCCGAGGTGGTTCTCGACCGGGGTCCCGGTGAGCGCGACGCGGTGCCCGGCGTTCGCCGCGACGGCCCGGGCGGCGCGCGAGGCGCGGGTGCCGGTGTTCTTGACGTGCTGGGCCTCGTCGAGGGCCACGCGGGCCCACGCGGGCTCGGCCAGCGCCGCCTCGTCGCGCACCGCGATCGCGTACGTGGTCACCACGAGGTCGGCGCCGGCGATGGCGGCGGCCAGGTCGTCACCGGCGGCGCGGTCGGGGCCGTGGTGGACGTGGACCCGCAGCGACGGCGCGAAGCGGGCGGCCTCGCGGGCCCAGTTGCCGACCAGGGACATCGGGCAGACGAGCAGCGTCGCGGTCGGACGCTCCGCGCGGCGCCGCGCCGCCTCCTCCTGCTCGTGGAGGAGGAGGGCGAGGAGCTGGATGGTCTTGCCGAGGCCCATGTCGTCGGCGAGGACCACCCCGAGGCCGAGGTGGGCCATCGAGGCCAGCCAGGCGAGCCCCCTGGCCTGGTAGGGGCGCAGCTCGGCGGCGAGCCCGGCGGGGGCACCGACCTCGGGCAGGGCGCTCGGGCGGCCCTGCAGGAGGTCGGCGAGCGGTCCGGTGGCGCTGGTGCCGGTGACGGTCTCGGGCAGGGCGCCCGCGGCGATCTGGGCCATGACCGCCCCGAGCCCGGCACGGCGGGTCCCCTCTCCCTCTAGGAAGGCGAGCGACCTCGCGAGGCGCTCGGCGTCGACCTGGACCCACTCCCCCCGAAGCCGGACCAGGGGCTCCTTCGCGGCGGCGAGCGCGCGCAGCTCCGCCTCGGTGAGCACGACGTCGCCGAGCGCCACCTGCCAGGAGTAGTCGACGAGTGCTTGGCGGCTCAGCGCCCCGCCGACGACGGGGCCCGACGCGGGGTCCACCGCCGCGGCGGCCGCGGCCAGGCGCAGCGAGGGCTCGGGGCGCTGCCACCGGCCGGGCAGCTGGACGGCGACGCCGGCGGCGGTCAGGGCAGTCGCACCCTCCGCGACGAGCGCCACCACCGCGGAGGAGCTCAGCGCCAGGTCGGCGCGCATCCCGCCGGCGCCCAGGCCCCCCTCGCTGGGCTCGGCGAGCAGCGGGGGCCAGGCCGCGCCGGCCCGGGCCAGCTCGGTGAGGGTCCACGCCCACGGGTCGGCGTCCAGGGTCCAGGCGGTGCCGGCGACGCCGTCGCGGACCTGCTCGGCGGTCAGCAGCAGGGAGGGGTCGTCGAGGCTGCGCAGCCGGACCTGCAGCGACCAGCGCGGCGGGTCCGGCAGGGCGTCGACGCCGTGGGAGCCGGGGTCTGGCTCGGAGCGGGAGCCGAGGTCGGTGCCGAGCCCGGTGTCCGCGGCGGTCGGCTCCACGACGCGCAGGACCAGCTCGACGGGGGCGCTGGAGGCGCTCGCCGCCCAGGCCGCGACGCGCTCGGAGAGGTCGACGACCGCGGCGGGACGCGCCTGCGGGGTGCTCGGCGTCGCCCCTGGATCGACGAGCGCGCCCAGCCAGGCGCGCACGGCGTCGGAGCCCCCGGCGCCCGCGCCGATGCTGGCGCCGACGGCGCGGCGGACCGCGACGTCGGTCAGGGCGTCCGCCAGGGAGTCGAGCACCGCGCCGGCGGGCCGCCCGCCCGGGTGGTCGCCGTCGGTGCCGCTGTCGGAGACCTCGGCGCGCAGGGCCGGAGGCATGGCGCTCCGGGCGGCTGCGCACCAGCGCCGCCACTCGGGGTCCACCAGCGGCGCCCAGCGCGCCGACACCTCGGCGCCGGCGTCCAGCACGGGCACCACCGCCCCGGCACGCACGCGGGCCAGGAGCACGGCGCTGACGTCGGCCAGCCAGGCGAGCTCGTCGCTGATCGGGCCGCCTCCCCCGGGCCGTTCGCCGGCCTCGGCGCTGATCTGGGCGAGGAGGTCCAGGGCGGCGTCGGGCTGCACGTGGACCACCGCCGTCGAGACGACGGTGAGGTGGTCGTCATCGTCGGGCTGGTCGTCGGGCTGGTCGCCGGGGTCGTGGCCAGCAGGCTGACCGGGCGTCAGCAGCTCCAGGCGGGCCCGGGCCCTGCGGTCCAGGGCGGCGGCCAGCAGCGGCGGGAGCCCGCCCGCGTCCCGGCTGCCGGGATCGCCGGGAGCGTCACCGCCGGTCCACAGGGCGAGGGTCCCCCGGCGGGTCCAGAGCCCGTGCGCCGCCACGGTGTCACGGTAGGCCCCGATACCGACACGGACGTCGGCACGGGCACAGGCACCGGCACGGGCACCGGCACCGGCACCGGCCGTCAGCAGCCGGCGCTAGCGTGGCGCCATGGCCCTGCAGCCCTGGCTCCTCGACGTCCTCGCCGCCCCCGACCACCACGGACCGCTGCACCTCGTCGCGCCCGACGTCCTCTACGACCCGGAGGGTCGGCGCGCCTACCCGGTCGTCGACGGCATCCCGGTGCTGCTCCTCGACGAGGCCCGCGCCGTCGACGACGCCGAGCACGAGCGCCACGCAGCCGTCATCGCCGGAGCCGGGTCCCCGGCCTGAGGGCGGTCCTCCCCCGCTGCTGGGCGCAGCACCTCGCCCGTTCTGCTCAGCGCCGTCCCACCCCTGGCGCACACTGCCCCGATGCGCCTGGTGCACGCCGCCGACCTCCACGTCGACTCCCCGCTGCGCGGCCTCTCGCGCCTGGGCGACGACGGGCTCGCGCACCGGCTGCGCTCGGCGACGCGTCTGGCGCTGGACAACCTCGTGGGCCTCGTCCTGGACCGCCAGGCCGACGCGCTGCTGCTCGCCGGCGACCTCTACGACGGTGACTGGCACGACTGGGAGACCGGGCACGTCGTCACCCGCGCGCTGGCCCGCCTCTCCGACGCAGGGGTCCCCGTGTTCACCATCGCCGGCAACCACGACGCCGCCTCCGAGATCACCCGTTCCCTGCGCCTGCCGCCCGGGGTCACCGCGATGTCCACCGGCGCGCCGGAGACCGTCGTGCTCGAGGACCTCGGTCTGGCCGTCCACGGGCAGGGCTTCGCGACCCGCGCGGTGACGGAGAACATCGCGCTCGGCTACCCGGAGCGCCTGCCCGGCTACGTCAACGTCGGGCTCCTGCACTCCTCCGTGGAGGGCGCCGAGGGCCACGACACGTACGCCCCCTGCTCCCTCGCGGACCTCACGGGCCTGGGGTACGACTACCTGGCGCTCGGCCACGTCCACACCCGGGCCGTCCTCGCCAGCGGTGAGCACACGGTGGCGTTCTCGGGGCACCTGCAGGGCCGCCACCCCCGCGAGACCGGCCCGAAGGGCGCGTACGTCATCGAGATCGACGCGGCCGGCGCGGGGGCGGGACTGGAGTTCGTGCCGCTCGACGTCGCCCGCTGGGAGGTGGCGCGCATCGACGCCTCCGCCGCGAGGACCCGGGACGACGTGCTCGACGCCGCCTGCCAGCGCCTCGGGGAGGTGGCCGCGGGGGCCGGCGGACGCGACGTGGTCACGCGGGTGGTGATCAGCGGCGCCAGCGCGGCGGCCGGCGAGCTCACCGACGCCGAGGCCCTCGGCGAGCAGGTCCGCGCCGAGGGCGCCCGCGCCGGCGTCACGGTGGAGAAGGTCAGCGTGCGCACCACCCCGCGCGGCGCCCCGTCCCCCGCCGACGCCGAGCTGCTCGACGCGGTGGCGGCCGCGTCCGCGAGCCTCGCCGGTGATCCCGTGCGGCTGCGCGCGCTGCTGGCAGACGTCTCCGCGGAGGTCGGCCCGCTGGTCCGCGAGGCGGGGCTGCTGGACCTCTCCTCCCCGGAAGCGCTCGCCGAGCTCGCCGGGAGCGCCGGCGACGGGCTCGCAGCGATGCTGCGCGAAGGCCGCGTCTCGTGAGCAGCGACCGCCCCGGGGCCGACCTCTCGACCCTCCTGGAGGAGGTCCGTCTGGAGCGCTACGGCGCGCTGAGCGACGCCCGCGTGGTGCTGGGGCCGGGCGTCACCGTGGTCACCGGGCCCAACGAGGCCGGCAAGTCCACGCTCCTGGCAGCGCTCGGCGACCTCCTGTGGGGCCTGCCGCTGAAGAGCCCGCGGTACGCGCTCACCGCGCGGTCCTCGGTGCGCGTCGGCGCGACGCTGGGGGACGGCAGCGCCGTGCTGCGCACCAACCGGGGCCTCATGGCCGCCGACGGGCTCACCGAGCTGCTCCCCCCGTGGGGCGCCGACGGGCGCCCGGCCTGGGACGACGGCTTCGGCCTCGACCACGCCCGCCTGCGCGAGGGCGGCGCCCAGGTCTTCGCCGGCGGGGGCGACCTGGCCCGCCTGGTGTTCACCGCGCGCAGCGGCTTCACCGGCGGCGCCGTGCTCGACGCCCTCGACGCGCGCGCCGAGACCCTCTACAAGAAGCACCGGGGCGCCAAGGCCGTCGCCGTGCGCGCGGCGCTGTCGACGGTGGACGCCGTGCGCGCCGAGCTGGCCGCGGCCACCACCAGGGCGTCGGCCGTGGTCGCCGCCGAGCGGGAGGTCGATGAGGCCGCCGAGGGCCTGCGCCGCGCCGTCGAGACCGAGCGCGACGCTGACCGCGCCCACAGGGCGGCCGCGCGGGCGAGCGCCAGCGCTGAGGACGCCGCAGCGCTGCGCGGGACCCGCCGTGAGCGCGACGACGCCCTGGCCCGCGGCTCCGTGCTGGGCGCCGCCGCGCTCGAGGCGTTCGACGCCGCCTCCGCCGCCCAGGAGAGCGCGCTCGCGCAGAGCGCCGCGCTGGAGGACCAGAGCGCCCGCTGGCGCGAGGACCTCGCCGGCCTGAGCACCGCCCCCGGCCTCCTGGCCGACGCCGCGGCCGTCGAGGCGCTGCACGCCCAGGCCCAGGCGCGCGAGGCCGACGCCGTGCGCGCCGGCGACCTCGCCGAGCAGGCCGCCGTCCAGGGCGCCGCGGCGGACGTCGCCGCCGGTCAGGTGTCCGGCTCCGGGCCGGTCCCCGTCGATCTCGCCGCGCAGGTCGACGCCGCGGCTGCGGAGCACCCGGCCCTCGCGCGGGCGCTCGCCGACGCGAGCACCCGCCTGATCACCGCCCGCGACGCCCTCGCCGCGCTGGAGGCTGACGGTGACCTGCCCGACGTCGACGCGCTCGCTCCCCTGGCCGCCGCCGTGGCAGCCCGCACCGGTGACGCCTCGCCGGTGCGGCGCTGGCGCACGTCCTCGGCCGCCGCGGACGCCGCGGAGCGGGAGTGCGAGGAGCACCTGCGCGCCGCCGACGCCCTCGACGTGGCGGCGGCCGTGGAGGGTGCCCGCCGCTCCCCCGCGGCGGCCGGGCCCGCAGCCGACGCCGTCAATCCCGCCGTCGCCGCGCTGGAGAGCGCCACGTCCG
>JBBSRD010000176.1:0-6645 GCA_038243415.1 Actinomycetales bacterium
CCCACCCGCCCAGGGCGAGGCCGACGGGGAGGTGGCCGGCGGTCTGCACGGCGTCGACGTGCAGCGCCGCGCCGGCGGCCCGGCACAGGGCGGCCACCTCGGCGATCGGCTGCACCGTGCCCACCTCGTTGTTGGCGTGCATCACCGCGCACAGGGCGGTGTCGCTCCCGGCCAGCAGCGCTGCCAGGTGGTCGAGGTCCACGGCGGCGTCGGCGTCCACCCCCACCACGTCGACGGTGAAGCCCTCGGTGGCCAGCGCTGCCGCGGCCTCCAGGACGGCGGTGTGCTCGATCGCCGAGACCACGACGCGGCGCCGGCCGGTGCTGGCGGCGACCGCGCGGGCGATCCCGAGGACGGCCAGGTTGTCGGCCTCGGTGCCGCCGCCGGTGAAGACCACCTCGCCCGGCCGGGCGCCCAGGACGTCCGCGGCCTGGGCGCGGGCCGCTTCCAGCCCGGCCCGCGCGGTGCGGCCCGCGGCGTGCACCGACGACGGGTTGCCGAAGGCCCCCGTCAGGTAGGGCCACGCCGCCTCGAGGACCTCGCGGCGCGGCGGGGAGGTGGCGGCGTGGTCGAGGTAGACGCTCACACCGGCGCCCCGTCGACGGCGACCACGACGTCCACACCGATGTCGAGCCCCAGGTCCAGGGCGGGGGCGGCCTGCGTCAGCGCGCCGACGGAGACCAGGTCGACACCGGTCCCGGCGATGGCTGCGACGGTGGCGAGCCGGACGGCTCCGCTGGCCTCGACGAGCGCCCGCCCGCCGACGAGCGCGACCCCGGCCCGGAGGTCCCCGAGGCTGAAGTTGTCGAGCAGCACGGTGTCCACGCCGGCGGCGAGCACGGCGAGCAGCTGGTCGAGGCGGTCCACCTCCACCTCCACGCTCGTGGTGTGGGGCACCGCGGCGCGGACCGCCAGCAGCGCCCCGGTGACGTCGCCCCCCGCGGCGGCGACCACCGCGAGGTGGTTGTCCTTGACGAGCACCGCGTCGGAGAGGGTGCGGCGGTGGTTGTGGCCGCCGCCGCACCGCACGGCGTACCGCTCGAGGCCGCGCAGGCCCGGGGTGGTCGTGCGGGTGTCGGTGAGGCGCACGGAGGTGTGGGCCACCTCGTCGACGAACCGGGCGGTGAGCGTGGCCACGCCGCACAGGTGCTGGAGGAGGTTCAGCGCGACCCGCTCGGCGCGCAGGATCGCGTGGGCGCTGCCCGTGATCGTGGCCAGGACGTCGCCCGCAGCGAAGCGGTCGCCGTCCTCGGTGGCACCCACCGTGGTGGTGACGCAGCCACCGGTGAGCGCTGCGCTCTGCGTCATGGCCTCGGCGACGACGGCGAGCCCGGCGAGGACCCCCGCCTCCCGGGCACGGAGCACCGCGGTGGCGGTGGCCGCCTCGGGCACGAAGGCCTCCGTCGTGACGTCGCCCCACGGCGCGTCCTCGGCGAGCGCCCTGGCGACCACGGCGGCGATCTCGCTGGGGGGCGCCGCGGGCAGCGCCGTCACGACGACGCCGCGCGGACCAGGGTCCGCACCGCGCGGGGCGACCCGTGCGGGTGGTCGGTGCGGTGGTGGGCGCCGCGGCTCTCGGTGCGGTGGAGCGCTCCGGCCACGACCAGGCGGGCCGCGCCGGTGAGGTTCGTGTCCTCGAGGGAGCGCGCTCGGTCCCCGGTGGTGCCGGGGTCGGCGCGGAGCGCCCCGTCGAGGGTCTTCGCCGCCACCGCCAGCCCCGGCTCGTCGCGCAGCAGGCCGGCGTGGTCCCACATCAGCGCCTGCAGCTCGGCGCGCGGGAGGGCGCCGGCGGAGGGGGCCAGCTCGAGGACCTCGCCGGCCGGGACCGGTGCGCCGTCGTGCCCTGCGCCCCCGGGGACCTGGGCCGCAGCGATGTCGGCCGCGGACAGCGAGGCCGTCACCGCCGCCTCCAGCAGGCTGTTCGACGCCAGCCGGTTCGCGCCGTGGAGCCCGGTGGACGCGACCTCCCCCACCGCCCACAGCCCCGGCAGCGTG
Source organism: Actinomycetales bacterium (assembly GCA_038243415.1). GTDB lineage: Bacteria > Actinomycetota > Actinomycetes > Actinomycetales > Quadrisphaeraceae > CADCUY01. The sequence continues at coordinate 1,996 of JBBSRD010000176.1, forward strand.
GTGCGTCCGCGGGCGTCGACGGCGATCCCGCCCATCCAGTAGTGCGCCGCGGGGGTCACGGGGACCAGCTCGCGGGTCCAGTCCAGACCGGCCGCGCGGCACAGGGCGTCGATCCCCGGGAAGCGCCCGTCCAGGCGCCCCCCGAGCGCGGCGGCCACCGCGCGGGCGTCGAGGCCGACCGGGCGCCCGTCCTGCGCGGCCATCGCCGCGAAGGTGGCCCGGGCGACGACGTCGCGCGGCGCCAGCTCGGCGCCGGGCGCGGACAGCGGCCCGTCCGCGAGGTACCGGGCACCACGCTCGTCGCGCAGCACCGCGCCCTCGCCGCGCACCGCCTCGGAGACGAGGAAGCCGGCCGTCGCCGCCGTCGGGTGGAACTGCACCATCTCCGGGTCGGCGACGACCGCGCCGGCGACGAAGGCGGCGACCAGGCCGTCGCCGGTGGCCACGGCGGGGTTGGTGGTGCGCGAGAACATCTGCCCGGCGCCGCCGGTCGCCAGCACCACGGCGTCGGCGGGCACGGTCCTCTCACCCGCGGCCGCCAGCAGCCTGGCGCCCGTCACCGCGCCGCCGGTGACCACGAGGCCCGCCAGCGCGGCGTGGGTGACGATCTCGAGGCGCCCCGCAGCGGCCATCGCCCGGGCGCTCGCGGTGAGCGCGCCGGAGATCGCGGCCCCGGTGGCGTCCCCGCCGGCGTGCAGGACGCGGTGGCGGGCGTGCGCGGCCTCGAGCCCGCGGGCCCAGCCGCCGCCCTCGCCGCTGGCCTGGCTGCCCTCGTCACCGACCCGGTCGAAGGCCACTCCGCGGGCCACCAGCGCCTGCACGGCGGACGCTCCTCCGGCGCAGACCGCGGCGACGACGTCGGCGTCGCACAGCCCGGCCCCCGCGGCGACGGTGTCGGCGGCGTGCAGCGCCACCGTGTCGTCCTCCGAGCCGGCTCCGGGCACCACGGCCGCGATCCCGCCCTGCGCCCACGCGGTGCTGCCCTCCCCCAGCGCCGTCTTGGTCACCAGCACCACCGACGAGCCGGCCGCCACGAGGTCCAGGGCGCACGTGAGGCCGGCGATGCCGCTGCCGACCACCAGCACCCGGCGGTCGCGGCGCCCACGACCTGGGCGGACGGTCACCTCGCCACCTCGAGCATCCGCTCCAGGGCCACCCGCGCCGGACCGGCCACGCTCGCCGGCACCTCGATGCGGTTGACCGTCTCGCCGGCCACGAGCGCCTCCAGCACCCATGCGAGGTAGCCGGGGTGGATCCGGTACATCGTCGAGCAGGGGCAGATCACCGGGTCGAGGCAGGTGATGGTCTTGTCGGGGTGGGCGTCGGCGAGGCGCCGCACCATGTTGATCTCGGTGCCGATCGCGAACGAGGTCCCCGCCGGCGCGCTCTCCACCACCCGCAGGATCTTCTCCGTCGAACCGGAGTCGTCCGCAGCATCGACCACGGGCGCCGGGCACTCAGGGTGCACGATCACCCGCACGCCAGGGTCCGCGGCGCGGGCGGCGTCGATCTGCGCCGGGGTGAAGCGCTGGTGCACCGAGCACCAGCCGCGCCAGAGCAGCACCCGCGCGTCCCTCACCGTCGCGGCGTCATGACCGCCCAGCGCCCTGCGCGGGTCCCACACCGGCATCGCCGAGAGCGGCACGCCCATCGCCGAGGCGGTGTTGCGCCCCAGGTGCTGGTCGGGGAAGAACAGCACCCGCTCGCCGCGCTCGAAGGCCCACTCGAGCACCGCCTCGGCGTTCGAGGACGTGCAGACGATCCCGCCGTGGCTCCCGCAGAAGCCCTTCAGCGCCGCCGAGGAGTTCATGTACGTCACCGGCACGACGCCCACCCGGCCGTCGGGCCCCGGCGCGTCGGGGGCGCGACCCAGCACGGCGCCGAGCTGCTCCCAGCAGGCGCTCACCGCGTCGAGGTCGGCCATGTCGGCCATGGAGCACCCGGCGGCCAGGTTGGGCAGGACCACGGACTGGCCGGGCCGGCTCAGCACGTCGGCGGTCTCGGCCATGAAGTGGACGCCGCAGAAGACGACGTGCTCCGCGGAGGTCTCCCGGGCGGCGCGGGCGAGCTGGAAGCTGTCGCCCACGACGTCGGCGTGGGCGATGACCTCGTCGCGCTGGTAGTGGTGGCCGAGCACCACGAGGCGCTCCCCCAGCACCGCCTTCGCGGCGACCACGCGGGCGTCCAGCTCGGCGGCGCTCGCGACGCGGTACTCCTCCGGGATCACCCGCTGCACGGGGGTGGACGGCGGCGCGACGTCGTGGTCGGAGGAGCCGGGGCCGTACACCGCGGGCGGCGGCGGCAGCGTGGGCAGCGCATCCATGGCCCAGGGGCCGTCCGCGAGGCGGTCGTCGCAGCTGGACCGCTCCGCAGCGGTGGCGCTCCGGGTCCTGACGGCGGCGCGGTCGGTGTCGAGCTGTACGGCGATGGAGACCATGGGTCAGTCCTCCTGGAGGGGTGCTGGCGGGATGGGCGCTGTCGAGGTGGGCGACGGCGGGGTGGCTGGGGCGGCGGCGGGGCTCACGACGGCGGGCCGGCCCGCTCGTACGGGCTGCGCAGGCCGGCGAGACCGGCCGGGGCGTCGACCGCGGGGTCCGCGGCCCGGTAGAGCCGCGGCGGGCGGTGGCGCACGCCGACCAGGCGGTCCTCGGTCGCGACGACGGTGCGCGAGGCCTCCACCTGGCGCCTGAAGTTGGCGGGGTCGAGGCTGGTGCCGAGCACCTGCTCGTGGACGGACCGCAGCTGGCTGAGCGTGAACCGCTCCCCGATGAGGGCCTGGGCGATCGGCCCGTAGGCGACCTTGGTGCGCAAGCGCCAGAGGGCGTAGCGGACGACCTCGTCATGGTCGAAGGCGAGGCCCTCGAGCCCGTCGGCGGCGGCCCACGCGACGTTCTCCTGACCGGCCCCGTCGGCGACGGCCGCAGCTGCGGGCTCGCGGACCAGCGCGGTGTAGACCACGGAGACCACACGCCCCGCGGGTGAGCGGTCCGGGAGGCCGAACGTGTACAGCTGCTCGAGATGGCTCGGGCGCAGGCCCGTGGTCTCGGCGAGGGTCCGGCGGGCTGCTGCTTCGAGGGGTTCGTCCTCCCTCACCCACCCGCCCGGCAGCGCCCAGCGGTCGCCGTAGGGCTCGCGGGTGCGGTGGACGAGGGGGAGCGCGAGGGCGCTGGCGGCTCCGGCCCGGGACGGCTCCGTCGGTGCGGACGCCTCGGGGGTCTGCGGACGACGCAGCGCGAGGATCACCGTCGAGACGGCGACGTCGATGCCCACGGCATGCTCCTCCCGGTGATCGGTGGCCCACCGGTCGGCGGTCCACCCCTGTTCGTGTCAGTGAGACCTTTACCTTGTGGTCGAGGCGACTCTAACGCCTGCGCGGCGCCCCGTCGACCGAGCGCGCCGACCACGCGACCGATGGGCGCGCCCTGGAGCTCGACACCCGTGCGGGCGGGCTGTCCCTGTTGCGCAGGGATTGGGTAGGTTCACCCTGTGTGCCGGTATGTCCCGGTCGGTGCACGGCACATCACAGCCAGCAAGCGCGCGCCGGACGACCAGGAGGTGTGATGCTCGAGAACATCGGCATCAGGACGAAGGTGCTGGGCGTCGTGGTCCTCACCGCCGCGATCGGCACCGTCGCTGCCGTCAACCTCTCGACCCTCGGCACGGACCGCGCCGTCGGGTCCGTGATGACCTCCCTGCTCGACCTCGGACCGGCCGCGGCCGCGCTGGCGACCGAGCGCGACCTCACGCTCGAGGCGGTCGACGCTGATCCCGACGGTGAGGTCGGCGGCGCCCTCACCCGGGCCCGCGGGGTCTCCCGCACCAGCCTCACGGCGGTGGGCCGCTCCCTCGACGGCGTCGACGCGGGCGCCCTTCCCGACGCCGCGGCGCGCGCGGTGACGGCCGCCAGGGCCGCGCCGGTGGACGTCGCCCAGGTGCGGCGGCTCGTCGACGACGGTGACGTCCCCGCCGTCGAGGTGCGTGACGCGTACGACTCCGCGATCCGCGCGCTGGTGCGCGTGCCCAGCGCCGTCGCGCTGAGCCAGGACGACCGCGACCTCTCCCTCGACCTCATGGGGTGGGTGCAGGGACGCGAGGTCATGGCGCTGACCGACGCCGAGGTCACCCGCATCACCGACGCGCTGGAGGGTGACCCGCCGGACGCGGTCCAGACCGAGAGCCTCTACGCCCTGGCGGTCCGGCGCGACGTCCTGCGCGCCGCCTTCGTCAGCGACATCGCCGCGACGGGGGTGAGCGTGCCGACCACCGCCGACTCCCTCGCGAAGGTCCGCGCGCTGCTGCTCAACGCCACGACCGTCGCGGGCATCGCCGACGCGGGGGCCGACGACGGCCCGGTGCAGGCGGTCACCGCCCAGCTCGACGCGGAGACCGTGCGCGACGCGGCCCGCGACGAGCAGCAGCTGCTCACCGCCGCCACCGACCAGCTCGTCGGCGCCGCACAGGTGCGGTCCGACGAGATCATCACGCAGTCCCAGCGCGACCTGGTCTCTCGGGTCTCCGTCGTCGCCGCGCTGGTCGCCCTCGCCCTCGGTCTTGCGCTCGTGGTCGCCGACGGCATCGTGCGGCGCCTGCGCCGGGTCACCGTCGCTGCGGACGCGATGCGCGAGCAGCTCCCTGCGGCCGTGGCCGCCG
>JBBSRD010000177.1:0-6624 GCA_038243415.1 Actinomycetales bacterium
GGCTCGGGCTCTCGATGCGGAGCAGCGTCACGCCGGCGCTGTCCGCGCCGGGGATGGCGTGGGCCACGTACGCGGCGATCGAGGAGGGAGCGTCGGCGAGGCTCCGTCCTTCGGTGACCAGACCCGCGAGGTCCGCGAGGCTCGCGCGGAGGTCGGCCTCGTCGTCGCTGCCCGCGTCGACGCGGTCCGGCATCAGGTCCGTCATCGTCGCTCCTCCGTCCATCGCCCCGTGAGGTCCGTCAGGGAGGCGCTCCGGGCCCCTGTGGATCAAGCGTCCCACGCCCGCGCGCCATGCTCGACCACTCGGCGCTGTCGGCCGCAGGGGGCTCGAGGTCCTCGGGAAGGGCGTCTTACCCGGAACCGGTTGACGCCATCTGGGCGGAACCTGACACTGTGCGGAGCCGATGCTCAACGCAGAGTCGCTTGGGGGGTGTCGGCTTCACGTCGCCGTGGACCGTGTCCGCGGCGATCCCAGGACGCCCAGGAGGACCGATGCTCCGCAGGACCCGAAGGATGCTGCTCACGGCCACGATGGCCGGAGCGCTCATCGCCGCGACGGTGCCCGGCGCCGTCGCCGACCCCACCGCTCCTCCCACTTCCGGCACCGCCTCGGACGGGGCAGGCGCGGAGGCTGACGCCGCTGCGTCCGCCGGGAGCGACTACGTGGTGCTCTACGAGAAGGGGGCCTCGGACGCCGAGGCCCGTGCGGCCATCGAGGCGGCGGGCGGCACGGTGATCTCCTCCGACGCCGAGGTGGGCTACGCGGTGGTCACCTCGACCGCCGACGGGTTCGAGGCCGCTGCCGGCGACGCGCAGACCCTCGTCGGTGCGACGCGCGACCGCAGCATCGGCGCCGCGCCGAAGGACGCTCCGGCGAGCGACGCCGTCGACGCCATCGACGAGGTCGAGCGCCTGTCCGACGCTGACCGCGCCGAGGCCTCGGCGCCGACCCGCCGCGGCGTCGTGCCGGGCGTGAGGCCCGACGCGTCGAAGAAGAAGGCCGCCAAGGGCGAGCCGCTGAGCGACCTGCAGTGGGACATGCGGGCCATCAACGCCACCCCGAAGGGCTCCTACGCCACCGAGCGCGGGAAGAAGGGCGTCAGGGTCGGCATCATCGACACCGGCGTCGACGGGTCCCACCCGGACATCGCCCCCAACTTCGACGCGAAGGCCAGCCGCAACTTCACGAAGGACATCCCCGCGATCGACGGTGAGTGCGAGGTCAAGAGCTGCGTCGACCCCGCGGACGTCGACGACGACGGGCACGGCACCCACGTGGCGTCCACCATCGGCTCCCCGGCCAACGGGATCGGCATCGCGGGCGTGGCCCCCGACGTCACCCTCGTCAACCTGCGGGCCGGCCAGGACTCGGGCTACTTCTTCCTCCAGCCCACCCTGGACGCCATCTCCGAGGCGGGCCGCTCCGGCATCGACGTCATCAACATGAGCTTCTACGTCGACCCGTGGCTGTACAACTGCACCGCCAACCCGGCCGACAGCGCCGCCGAGCAGCGCGAGCAGCGCGTCGCCGTCGCCTCGGTGCAGCGTGCCCTGGACTTCGCGCGCGCCGGCGGGGTCCTGCCGGTCTCCGCGGCGGGCAACGGGGCGACCGACCTGGGCGCCCCCGGCGTGGACTCCTCCAGCCCCGACTACCCCGTGGACGAGAACGGCGACCCGGTCGCGGCCCGCGACCGCACCATCGACAACAGCACCTGCCTCTCGCTCCCGGCAGAGCAGGACGGCGTCGTCACGGTGACCTCCACCGGGCCGTCCGACCGCAAGGCGTACTACTCCGACTACGGCGTCGAGCAGTCCGACCTCGCCGCACCGGGCGGCGACGCCTTCGACACCCCGGACAACCGGCTCAGCCCCGGCGGACTCATCCTCGCCGCGTACCCCGAGCAGCTCGCCCGCGAGGCCGGGCAGATCGACGAGGCCGGCAACCCGACCACGCCGTTCGTCATCAAGGACTGCAAGGGCCCGGTCTGCGGGTACTACCAGTACCTGCAGGGCACCTCGATGGCCGCGCCCCACGCGGCCGGCGTGGCGGCCCTGATCGTCAGCCGCTACGGCACCAAGGACAGCAAGCGCGCCGGTGAGATCGGCCTGTCAGCGGACAAGACGGAGCTCATCCTCCTCGGGACCGCCAGGAACACCGCCTGCCCCGAGCCGAGGGAGTTCCTCTACCGCGCCGTGCGCACCTCCGGCGTGACCGAGACCACCGCCACGTGCGACGGCCCCGCGGACCGCAACGGCTTCTTCGGCCAGGGGATCGTCGACGCGCAGGCGGCAGTGACCGCCCTGGGCTGACACCCGCTCCAGCCCGACGGCCCGACGGCCCGCCGAGAGGTGGGTCGCCGGGCCGTCGGCGTCTGCGAGGCTCCGACCATGACTGCTACCTCGTCCACCGTCGGCTCCGACGCCGGCCCGACCGCCAGCCCGACCGGCGACCCCACCGTGGCCGTGGTCGCCACGATGGTCCCGAAGCCAGGCAGGCTCGCCCAGGTGCTGGAGATCATCGCGGACAACGTCCCCACCGTCCACGCCGAGGCGGGATGCCTGACCTACGCCGTGAACGCCTTCGAGGAGCCGGAGCGCGTGGTCTTCGTGGAGCGCTGGGCGAGCCGCGAGGCCCTGGCCGCGCACGGCGCCGCCGAGCACATGGCGCGCACCGGCGCTGCCCTCGCCGACCTCCTGGAAGGGCCCACCGAGGTGCTCGTCGGTGTCACCGTGGCGATGGGGACGCCCAGCCAGGGCGTGTTCTGAGCCGTCGGGCCGGGTGGGGGCGCTCAGCCGGCGAGGTCGGCCACGGCCGCCAGCGGGCCGGTCACGGGCGAGCCCGGGGATCGACGCCGGTCCTGCGGAGGGTGTGACGGCGCGCTGACCACACGGTCCCGACCGGTGCGCTTCGCGTGGTAGACCGCTGCGTCAGCCTCGGCGAGCAGCGCGACGGCGTCGGGCTCGACGGTCGACGCCACTCCCGCGCTGACGCTCGTGCCGTAGGGCTCGCCGGCCTCCCGGACCGCCCGGCACGCCCGGGTGGCGAGGACGAGGGCCTGCGCGTGCGGGGTGGCGGGCAGCAGCAGCGCGAACTCGTCGCCGCCGACCCGCCCGGCGTGACCGCCTCGTCCGCAGTGCTCGGCGAGCACGCCGGCGACCAGGCGCAGGACCGCGTCGCCGGCCGAGTGACCGAAGGTGTCGTTGACGGTCTTGAACTCGTCGACGTCGATGAGCACCACCGACAGCTCCCTCTCCTGGGTGGCGCGGGCGCTCTCCTCGCTGAGGCGCTGGTGGAAGGCCCGGTGGTTGAGCAGGTCGGTGAGGCCGTCGCGCTCCGCCAGCTCGGCGAGCTGCTCCGTCAGCACGGACGCCCGCGCGTCGGACCGCACCCTGTTCCAGGACGCGACGGCGCACGTCCCGGTCATCGCGGCGAGCAGGACCGACCCGGTGACCAGGTCGAGGGCACCAGCGCCGCTGAGCGCACCGACGACGTCGTAGCCGATGACCGCCCCGCCGCCGGCGACCATCGTGCCGACCGGCGGGAAGGCCATCGCCGCGTGAGCCAGCAGGATGTAGAGGAAGGCGACGTAGGGGCTGTCGATCCCCTCGTCGAGCAGCATCGTGATGCAGGTGAGGGCGATGCCTGTCCCGTCCCACGCATCGAAGAAGAGCCGGCCGCGGGCGTGCCGCACCACCTTCTCCATCGGGACGAGCGGCACGAGCACGCCGACGAGCGCCATGAACGCGGCGATGGCGTACAGCGCGACGGGGTGCCTGGCGTCGGGCGCGAGGAGCACGTCGAGGACGATGACGAGCGGCACCACGAAGCAGAGCATGATCCCCTGCTTGGCGTGGCTGTGCCAGAAGGCCACCTGCTCGTCGGTGGTCGCTAGGGCTCTCACTCCTGGTCCTTCGGCACGGGCCTGTCCGTGGTTGAGCGTCGGTGGCCCCATCGGGTGACCGCGCGGACCTCCCCGCTCGACGCAAGATCGGCGACGGTGGCAGGCTGCGGCGGATGGTGCCGGGTCCGACGAACGGCGGGGGGCCGACGAGGACCCGCAGGCGTGGGCGGAGCGCCGCACCGTGGCCGCGGCGTCGCAGGCCGCCCGCCTCCAGCGCGCCGAGCACCGGGAGAACGCGTCGGCCGCGGCGCTCCTGGAGGACTTCGCCGCCCGCGCCGCCGCGGCGGGTCTCCACGCCGAGCCGCTGCACGCCCGGGACCTGTCTGGGCGGGGGAGCTACCGCACCGACGTGACGGGCTGGTACCTGCGCCGAGACCGTTCCGCAGCCGTCGACGAGCAAGGCCGCTTCTACCTCCTGCACACCTCCGGGGGCCTGCTCGGTCGGCTGCGAGGAGTGCACCTCGAGCCGTCGCCAGCCCCGCTCGTCCTCGGCCGCGGGGGCCGCGACGGGGACTCCGTCGACCTCGTCGAGGCGCTCGACCGGCTCCTGCCGTCGCAGGGACCGCGGTGAGCCGGGCAGGACGGACCGGTGCTCGCCGGTCGCGTGCCCGGCCGCCGCTCGGCCTCAAGGTGCGCGCCCCCACGACCGATGCTCACCGGGTGACCTCACCGCGTCGCGTCGCGGAGCACGCGACCCCACTCCGGCACCGCCCACCCCCCGTCGGCGTGCTCGTCGTGGCTGCCGCGCTCGCGGTCACCGCCGTGATGATCACCGCGTCCGCGATGACCGCGAGCGCGTGGCCCGGCGTGGTCCTCCCCGTTCTGGCGACCGCGCTCGGCGTGGTGCCGGTCCGGCGGCGAGCGGTCGCGATCGGCGTCACGTCGCTCCTGGTGGGCGCCGCAGCGACCCTGTGGTGGGCCGGCTCGGCGCTGGCGATCGTGGGCATGAGCGCCGCCGTCGCCGTGTCCGCCGCGGTGGTCACGCTCTGGCGCCTCCAGCGCCGCCGCCACCTGCGCACCATCGAGTCGGAGCGGGCACGGTCGGCCGAGCTCACCGTCGTCGACGAGCTTACCGGCTGCTACAACACCCACGGGCTCTCTCTGCTGGGCGAGCAGGTGCTCGCGATGGTGCGCCGTCAGTCCGGGGCGATGCACGCTGCGGTCGTCGAGATCGAGGGGATCCCCGCGGTGCTCGACGCTCTCGGCGCGCGGGCCGTCGACGAGGTCGTCCTCGCTGTCTCCTCCGCGGTGCGCGGCGCCACCCGTGGCACCGACGTCGTGTGCCGCTCGGGCGAGGTGACCTTCGTCGTGGTCGGTCCCGGCTCCGGGACCGGCGCCCTGGACTTCGAGCGTCGTCTGAGGGCCCTGCTGCTGCGCACCCCTCCGCTGAGCCTGCGCGAGTGGCCGTGCACCGTGCTCGTCGGCGTCGGCCAGCTGCAGCCGTGGGACTCCGGCGGCCTCTCGGAGCTGACCCACCGCGCCGACGAGGACCTCGGGCTCCGCCGGGCGCTGCGCGGGCCCGCCATCGGCCCCCGGGGCGCCCAGATCGGCTCCGACCAGCGTCCCTGACCCCCGGCTACCCTGGGCCGGTGAGCGCCGCGACCGACCCGTCAGCCCCCACCCGCAGCGACGACGAGCGGCCTGAGGCCTCCGACGCCACGCCCGCCCGCTACGACGCCGGGCTCGCCGCGCAGATCGAGGCGCGGTGGCAGCAGCGCTGGGCCGACGAGCGCACCTTCGAGGCCCCCAACCCTGCCGGCCCCTGGGCAGACCCCGAGGCCGTCGCTGCGCTGGGCGAGAAGCTCTTCGTCATGGACATGTTCCCCTACCCCTCCGGGGCGGGGCTGCACGTGGGCCACCCCCTGGGCTACATCGCCACCGACGTCGTCGCCCGCTTCGAGCGCATGCGCGGGCGCAACGTCCTGCACACCCTCGGCTACGACGCCTTCGGCCTGCCGGCGGAGCAGTTCGCCGTCCAGACCGGGGCCCACCCGCGGACCACCACCGAGGCCAACACCGCCGTGATGCGCCAGCAGCTGCGGCGCCTGGGCCTGGGCCACGACGAGCGTCGCTCGATCACCACGATCGACCCGGGGTTCTACCGCTGGACCCAGTGGATCTTCCTGCGCCTCTTCGGCTCCTGGTACGACCCCGAGGCCCTGCGCGCCGGCGGGCCGGAGGAGTCCGCCCTGGGGCGCGCCCGCCCGGTCGCCGAGCTGGTGGAGGAGCTGGACGCGGGCACCCGAGCGCTGGCTCCCCGCTCGGACGGACGCTCCTGGCACGACCTGGACGCCGGCGAGCGCGCCGACGCCGTCGACGCCCAGCGACTCGCGTACGTCTCCTCCGCGCCGGTCAACTGGTGCCCCGGCCTCGGCACCGTGCTGGCGAACGAGGAGGTCACCGCCGACGGGCGCTCCGAGCGCGGGAACCTCCCCGTCGTCAAGCGCCGCCTGCGCCAGTGGATGCTGCGCATCACCGCGTATGCGGACCGCCTCGTGGAGGACCTCGACCGCCTCGACTGGCCCGAGCCGGTCAAGACGATGCAGCGGCACTGGATCGGGCGCTCCGTCGGCGCCGAGGTCGACTTCGCCGTCGAGGGGCTGGCCGCCGCCGGCGGCGCCGCCGGGCCCGGCGCCTCGCAGGTGCAGGTCTTCACCACCCGCCCCGACACCCTGTTCGGCGCCACCTACGTGGTGCTGGCCCCGGAGCACCCGCTGGTCGA
>JBBSRD010000178.1:0-6581 GCA_038243415.1 Actinomycetales bacterium
GGACGCGGGCGCTCCGGACGTCGCTCCGGAGCGCCTGGCGGTGGTGTGCTCGACGGGCATCGGCGGGCTGTGGACCACCCTCGACGCGTGGGACGTGCTCCGCACGCGCGGCGCGCGCCGGGTGCTGCCGATGACCGTACCGATGCTCATGCCGAACTCCGCGGCGGGCGCGGTCAGCCTGGCCCTCGGTGCGCGGGCGGGGGCCCACTCGACCGTCTCGGCGTGCGCGTCCGGCGCGGAGGCGGTGGCGCTGGCGTGGTCGATCATCCGTGCCGGTCGCGCCGACGTGGTGGTCGCCGGCGGCACCGAGGCGTGCGTGCACCCCCTGACGCTCGCCTCCTTCGGGGCGATGCGGGCGCTGTCCACCCGCAACGACGACCCGGTGGCGGCCTCGCGTCCCTGGGACACCGGCCGTGACGGCTTCGTCATGGGTGACGGGGCCGGGCTCATGGTCCTGGAGTCCGCCGAGCACGCGGCGGCCCGGGGGGCCCGGGTCTACGCGGAGGTGGCGGGCGTCGGGCTCTCCGCCGACGCCTTCGACATCGCCGCGCCGGAGCCCACCGGGGCCGGCGCTTCCCGCGCGGTCCTGGAGGCGCTGGCCACCGGCGGGCTGAGCCCCGCCGACGTGGTGCACGTCAACGCCCACGCCACGAGCACGCCGGTGGGCGACGTCGCCGAGGTCAAGGCCCTGCGCGCCGCGCTGGGCGACGACCTGGACCACGTCTCGGTCACGGGCACGAAGTCGATGACCGGCCACCTCCTCGGGGCGGCGGGCGCCGTCGAGTCGATCTTCACGGTGCTGGCGCTGCACCGGCGCCTGGCGCCGGCGACCATCAACCTCGACGACCTGGACCCCGCGGTGGACCTCGACGTGGTCCGCGGCGCTCCGCGCGAGCTGCCTGCCGGGGCGGCGCTGAACAACTCGTTCGGCTTCGGCGGCCACAACGTGGCGCTGGCCTTCACCAGCGCCTGAGCCGCCCGGGCCCTCGCGGGGGTGGATCACCCGACGCGGTGGAGCCACCTCACGGGAGCGCCCTCACCGGCGTGACGGAACGGCTCGAGCTCGGCGTCCCACGCGGCGCCGCGCGCGAGGGCGATGGCCTCGAACAGCGACGCGGGGTCGTCAGCGGCCGCCTCGACGGCAGCGGCGAGCACGGCCTCGGGGACGACGACGTTCCCGATCGCGTCCGTCGTGGCGTGGAAGATGCCGAGCTCAGGGGTGTGGCTCCACCGCGCACCGTCGACGCCGGGGGCCGGCTCCTCGGTGACCTCGAAGCGCAGGTGCACCCACCCGCGCAGGGCCGAGGTGAGGCGGGCACCGATCCCGACGGGGCCGTGCCAGGGGACCTCGCCGCGCAGCAGCCCGGGGGCTGCCGGCTGCTCGGTCCAGTCCATGCGGACGGGCACGCCCAGGACGTCCTCGGCGCGCCACTCCACGTGGGAGCAGATCGCCCGCGGGGCGGAGTGCACGTAGAGCACCCCACGGGTGATGTCGTCGGTCACTGCAGCGGCCCTCCAGCTCATTCGTGATGTGCGTCTTCCCCAACGACGTCACGGGCGAGAAACAGAACCTCACCGCCGACAGTGTCGCCGACAGTGCATTGAATACCACGCTGCGCCACCACTCGGGCGGCACCGTGCGGCGTCATCGCGACCGTATCTTCCTCCGCCCCGATGTGCAGCATCCTGCGCGAGCCGAGGCCCACCCGGCGTCGCCAGGAACGCGGCCGGACCGCCGCGGTGGCAGCATGGACCGGTGCCTGACGCCTCCGGACCCCCGCGCCCCCGGCGCCCCGCGTTCCTGGGGCCAGGAGCCATCGACGCCCTGTCCGCGGGCGGCGACCCCGCGGTCCGCTCCGAGGTGGCGGCCACGACCGCCCGCCTGCTCGTCACGAGCGCGCGCGGGGAGGGCGAGGACGCCGAGATGGTGGCCCGGCTGGTCTCCCTCGCCGACGAGCACGGGCTCGAGATCCTCGCTGCGCTGTGGGCCGACGCCCCGGCGGAGTCCCTCGCCGGCGGGCTGTGGCGCCTCTACACGCTGCGCCAGTGGGTGCACCTGGACCCGAGCGGGGCCGCGCGCGAGTTCGACGCCGGACGCCGCAGCGCCCCCGTCGCCGAGGTCGTCGCGGGGGTCGGCGACCCGCCGGGCCCCGACGAGGTGCGCGAGCTGGCGGACGCGGTGCTGCGCGGGGTGGCCGTCGGCGACGTCGCCACCACCTTCGAGCGCGCCGCGGCGTTCGCCCGCGTCGTCGCGGCGGGGCGTGGGCAGGAGAGCCTCAACGGGTCCGGCGACGAGTCCGTCGGGATCTCCGCGGTCCGCCTGGTGCGCACCGCCGAACAGCTGGAGGCCGCCGCCGCGGCGCACCGGTGGCCGCGCGGCGAGGGCGACCTCTGACCGGCGAGCACCGGGCGCCGCCTGCTCCACGGAGCCCCCGGCGACCTTTACACTTGCCGGGCGTCGGGCCGCGGTAGCCCCGGGCTCCACCTGAAGCCGCCACGAGCGGCCTTTGCGCCGAGAGGCGCTTCCCGGTCCGGCGCGCCCCCCTCACCCCGTGACGCCGACGTCCCGCCGGGCTCGGTCTTCTCGACCACGTCCCACCACCAGCGGGGCCCCACGGCCTGCACCTCGACGGGCAGCCGGTCACGCAGCCCGCGGTCCGCCGTGACGACGACGATGCGCGGCGCCACCTCGTCCGGGGACGGCCCCGTGGGCACAGCGTCGGCGAGGCGCTCCACGCAGCGCCGGGCCACCTCGACGATCGTGTCGTCCCCCGAGCCCGGAGCCGCCACCACGTCGAGGCCGGCCACCCCCGGGTCGGTCGCCCCCCGCGCCGCTCCCTCGACCACCGCGGCCACCGCGACAACCATGACGATCGCAGCGTCCCCGCGCCCGCTCTCGGCGTGGGCGCAGACCTCCGCGGCCCCCGCGAGCACCCTGGACGCTGCGCCGGCCCGGTCGCGCCACCAGCCGTCGGGGCGCGAGCCCATGACGTTGGCCACGTCGAGCACGACGACCACCGGCCTCACGGGCCCTGCTCGGCGTGCGAGCGCGGTCTCGACTGGTCCGACGTCACCCCGGCAGGGTATGAACACCTCATGAGCACGCCGACGCCGCCGCAGGGCCACCCCGACGAGATCTTGCTGGACTCCCAGGAGGACCTGGAGGCGCTCGCCGCCGAGATGGCCTCCGAGCAGGGCGACGACGGCGGTGACGCGCCGTGGGCCGACGGCGCGGGCGCCGTCGGCGGCGACGACCTCCCGGCCCCCACGGAGGACGAGCCCGAGCAGGACCCTGCGTCGCTGCCGCGCTCGGTGGAGGGCGTCGGCGACCTCGTCGCGGACCCGCTGTCGCGCGCGAAGGTGGTCCCCCGCGACGACCCGGGCGGGCCGGGCGACGACGAGGTGCCGCCGTCGCCCAGCTGAGGGTCCCCGACGCCGAGCTGGCGTGGCGCTTCTCCCGCTCCTCGGGGCCGGGCGGGCAGTCCGTCAACACCGCGGACTCCCGGGTGGAGCTGGTGTGGGAGCCCGCCGCGTCGGCGACCCTGACGGCTGCCGGCGACGCGGTGCGCGAGCGCGTGCTGTCCGCGCTGGCGCACCGGCTGCGCTCCGGGGCGCTGGTCGTGACCGCCTCGGAGCACCGCGGACAGCTCGCCAACCGCAACGCCGCCCGCGCGCGGCTGCAACGGCTCGTGGACGCCGCGAGCGCGCCGCCACCACCGCGGCGCCGCGCGACGAGGCCCACCCGCGGCTCGGTGCGGCGGGCAGGGGTCGCAGCGACGCGTCGGCGCTCCGTCAAGGCGGGAAGGCGCCGTCCGTCGTCGGACGACTGAGAGGGGGAGCCGGAGCAGAAGGGCTCCCGCACTTGGACTCGAACCAAGAACCTGCCGGTTAACAGCCGGCTGCTCTGCCAATTGAGCTATGCGGGACCGCGGCCGTGCGAGGGGGCGTGCGGCCAAGGTGAGCATGACCGTACCAGCCGCTACCCCTCAGGCGTCGACGGTGCGCCCCACCTGCTCCACCGCGGCGCCGAACACGGCCGGCACAGCGGCGGCGAGCGCCACGACGAGCACGCGGCCCGCCCGGGAGCGGGTGGCCGCGAGCAGGCCCGAGGTGAGCCAGCGGTAGCTGCGGGTGGTGCGCGCCCAGCGGCGGGAGTAGCGCGCCGCCTCGGCGCCTGCCGCGGTGGGCGTGGCCGCCCGGGAGGCCGCGGTGACGGTCTCGACGGCGGCGCGTGCGGTGGCCATGCCGACCATGAGGCCCTCCCCCGTCAGCGCGTCGACGTAGCCGGCGGCGTCACCGGCGAGCAGCACCCGCCCCACCACCTTGGCCCTGCTGCGCTGACGCAGAGGTCCGGCGCCGCGCACGGCGCTCGTGGTCTCCACGCCGTCGAGGAGGCGGGCGAGCGCCGGCAGCTGCTCGAGGGCGCCGGCCATCGACAGGTGGGGTCCGCGGCGGCCGAGGACGGCGACGCCCACCTCACCGGGCCCCACCGGGGTCACGTAGGCCTCGAGGTCGCGTCCCCAGAACACCTCGACCTGGCTGGACCACGGCTCCATGGCCACGTGCTGGCGCACGGCGTAGCGCCGACCGTCACCCCCGCGGTCGACCCCGAGGGCCCGGCGCACCGGGGAGTGGAGGCCGTCGGCGGCGATGACCCACCGCGCGTCGACGAACCCGGCGCCCGCCGCCCTGCCCTTCTCTGCGCCGCGCTCGGCGAGGTGCAGGCGCACCGAGGTGCCGTCCTGGGTGAGGTCGGCGACCTTGGCCTCCATCACCTCGACCCCCAGCTCGCGGGCGCGCTCCGCCATGGCGGACTGCAGCACCAGCCGGCGCACCCCCCGTCCGGCAGCGGCGCCGAAGCGGTGCTCGGCGCGCGGGCGACCGCTCGCGCCGGAGTAGGTGATGCCGGTGATGGGGTGGCCCTCCGGGTCGACGCCGAGGCGCGCGAGGGCAGCCATCGCGCCGGGCATCAGCCCCTCGCCGCACGCCTTGTCGATGGCTCCGGTGCGGGGCTCGATCACGAGGACGCGCAGCCCCGCCGTCCGCGCCTCGATCGCGGCCGCCATCCCCACCGGTCCCCCGCCGACGACGACGAGCTCGCGCACGAGCGGCGTCGTGCGGGCGAGGCGCGGCAGCGAGCGCAGGCTGCGCACGGGGGTGGTCGTCATCGGGCCTCCGCCGGGCTCTCCAGGTCACGGAGCGCGCGGTCCTCGGCGGGGATCCGGAAGCCGAGCAGCAGCACGGCGTTCGCCACGGTGAACAGCGTCGCGGTCACCCACGCAGTGTGCACGAGCGGGAGGGCGATCCCCTCGACCACGACGATGACGTAGTTGGGGTGCTTGACCCACCGGTAGAGGCCCCGTCGCACCGCGCCGGCTCCGGGGACGACGACGATGCGGGTGTTCCACTGCTCGCCGAGCGTCGCGATGACGACGTAGCGCCCCACCTGGCAGGCGAGCGCGATCACGAGCATCGTCCAGCCCAGGCCGGGGACGAACGGCCGGTCGAGCACCCACACCTCGACCACCGCGCCCACCAGCAGCGCGGTGTGCAGGGCGACCATCGCGGGGAAGTGACCCCTGCCGCTCTCGTAGCCGCCGCGGGCGACGGCGCTCGCGAGGTGCCGCCTGGAGATGACGAGCTCCACGAGCCGCTCCACGGCGACGGCGCCGACGAGCAGGGTGAACCAGGCAGCGCTGCTCATGCTGCGGCGGTCTCCGTGGGCTCCTCGTCCGGCCAGCGCAGCAGCGCCAGCTCCGCGCAGAACCCCGGGCCCATCGCCATCATCAAGCCGTGGCTGCCGGGTGGGGGTGCGTCGTCCATCGCGCGCGCGAGGACGTGCAGCACCGCCGCCGACGACAGGTTCCCGGTGGCGGCCAGCTGGTCCCAGGAGCGCTGCAGCGCTCCGTCCTCCAGCGCCAGCGCGGCCCCGACCGACTGGAGGATCTTCGGCCCGCCGGGGTGGACGAGCCACGTGTCGACGTCGTCGCGCTCCAGGTCCGACCCGGCGAGGAACCCGTCGACGTCGTCACCGAGGTGGGTCTCGACGACGTCGGCCACGGAGGCGCCGAGCACGATCTTGAAGCCGGTGCCCCCGACGTCCCAGCCCATGATGTCGGCGGTGTCGGGGTAGAAGCGGCTGCGCGTGCCCACCACGTCGGGCCCGGTGGTGCCGCGCGCGGCCAGCTCGGCGGCGCGGCGCTCGCCCACCATCACCACCGCGGCCGCCCCGTCGCCGAACAGCCCCGAGGCCACGAGGTTGGCGGTGGAGGTGTCGTCGCGCTGCAGCGTCAGCGAGCACAGCTCGACGCTCAGGAGCACCGCGACGTCGTCGGGGTGGCCGACCAGGTGGTCGTGGACGCGGGCGATCCCGGCGGCCCCGGCGACGCAGCCCAGGCCGAAGATCGGCACGCGCTTGACGTCGGGGCGCAGGCCCAGCGGGCCCACGAGGCGGGCCTCGAGAGACGGCGCAGCGAGGCCGGTGATCGTCGTGGAGTAGATGACGTCGACGTCGGCGGGGGTGAGGTCCGCCTGCTTCAGCGCGGTCGACACCGCCTCGGCGGCGAGCTCGGTCCCCACAC
>JBBSRD010000179.1:0-6558 GCA_038243415.1 Actinomycetales bacterium
CGAGGCCTCGACCTTCCTCGTCGCCACGGGGCGACGCGCGGCGCGGGCCACAGCGGCGGCCGCGGCGACCATGGCGGGCGGTCTCGGGATCGTGGCCGCCGCGGCAATCGTGCTCACGGCCCCGCTGGTGCTGCGCAACTCCCCCGAGAACGTCCCCCTGCTGCGCACCCTGGCGCTGCTGCTGCCGCTCAGCCTCGCCGGCCTGGCCCTGCGCGGGGTCATCCACGGGCGCTCGGACTTCGCCTCCCTCAACGCCGAGCGGTGGACCAGCGTCCTCACGCGCCTGGTACTGATCGTCGCGCTGGCGCTGGCGGGGGCGCTGACGGTGACCAGCGCCGCGTGGGCCACCAACGCCACCGCGCTGCTCGCTGCCGGGTACCTGCTGTGGCGGGCGCGCTCACTCCTCCGCAAGACGGCGGACGCCCCTGACCGCTCGGGGCCGCCGTGGGGGGCGCTGGTGCGCTACGGGCTGCGCGTGTGGGCGGGGAGCCTGAGCGTGCTGCTGATCCTGCGG
This sequence comes from Actinomycetales bacterium, assembly GCA_038243415.1. Taxonomy (GTDB): domain Bacteria; phylum Actinomycetota; class Actinomycetes; order Actinomycetales; family Quadrisphaeraceae; genus CADCUY01. Next base: position 515 of record JBBSRD010000179.1, read on the forward strand.
GTGGACCAGGTGCTCATGGCGCCGCTCACCCCCGCGGCGCAGCTGGGCTTCTACGCCGTGGCCGTCGCGGTGGCCGAGCTGCCCGCGGCGGCGTTAAACGCGGTGCGCGACGTCGCCTTCTCCACCTCGGCGTCGCGCGCGGACCCGCAGGTGGTGGCGCGCGCCTGCCGCACGGCCGTCGCCGTGCTGGCACCCGCCTGCCTGGCGCTGGTGGTGGTCGCGCCGCCGGTGGTCGTGATCTTCTTCGGAGAGGACTTCGCGCCCGCCGTGCCGATGGTGCGGGTGCTCTTCGTCGCCGCCATCCCGTCCGGCCTCGCGACGGTGGCCGGCGCCGGGCTCCTCGCCCTGGACCGCCCCGGGCGCCTGGGGGTCGCGCAGGCGGTGGTGGCGGTGGTCAACGTCGCGGCGGTGGTGGCGCTGGTGCCTTCCCTGGGGGGTCTCGGCGCCGCGCTGGCGAGCCTGGGGGCCTACACCTTGCTGGCGCTGGCCGCCGTGCTGCTGTTCACGCAGGCCTCGGGGCTGAGGGTGCGCGAGGTGCTGGTCCCGAGGATTTCCGACGTCTCCGTGCTGGTGACCCGGCTGCGCCCGCGCAGGGAGCGCGAGGGCGCCTGACCCCCGCGGCCCGTCGTCGGTCCCGGCTCTGCTCCGGGCCCCGCGAGCGCCGCCAGGCAGACCCAGAACAGCACCCCGGCGGTCCCGGTCCACACCCCGGAGAAGACGAGCTGGACCGGCACGGTCGCGAGGATCGCAGCTGCCCCCCGCGCGCCCTGTGAGACCCGCCAGGACTGGGAGACGACGGCCGCGACCAGGGAGAACAGCAGGACCAGGCCCAGCGGGCCGCCCCAGGTGCGCAGGGCGTCGAGGTAGCCCGAGTCGGTGTTGGCGAACCGCTGGTCGCCCCCGCCGTCGCGGCGCACGGCGGTCCCGGTGCTGCCCAGGCCCTCCCCCACCGGTGAGGCCAGGGCGGGGCCCAGCTGCGAGGCGGCGAAACCGGCGCGCGCCTGGAAGCTCTCGTCCGAGGCCCCCGAGGACGTCGAGCTGGTGAACCGCTCCACCACCGGTTGCGCGACGGTGCCGGCGACGGTGAGCAGCGCTGCGAGGGCGGCCGCGGCGACCACGACCCGACCGGGGCGCACCCAGCCGCGGACGATGACGACGGCGACGGCGACCGCGAGCGCGATCCACGAGCTGCGCACCAGCGTCAGCGCCAGGCAGGCCGTACCGACCACCAGGGCGAGCTGGCCCAGCAGGTCCGTCCGGCGGCGGACCAGGAGCCACAGCAGGGCGAAGGTGAGCACCACCGCGAGCGACCCGGGGTCGTTGACCGTGGAGAAGACCCTGATCTGCAGCGGGAAGGGGCGCCCGAAGCTCTGGGCCACGTCGTCGACGTCGCGCAGCCACTGCGCGTCCCACGGCGGGGCCACGAGGAACTGCACGACGCCGTAGCCGCCCACGAGCAGCGCCACCCCGGTGGCGAAGCGGTCCAGGACGGCGAGGCGGTGGGCCGGCGCGACGAGGGTGGCGGCGAGCAGGCCCAGGGCGAGCGGACTGAGCAGCTACACCCCGGCCAGGGCGATCGCGACGGGGCTGCGACCCACCGCGACGGCGACGAGGCCGCCGAACGCGGCCAGCACCGCGAGGCGGAAGGCCACGCGGGCGAAGCGGCGGTCCGGGACCGGCCCGGGCGCAGGGCCCCACCACGGGACGAGCCGCAGCCAGCGCGCGAGGACCACGGCGCCGCCGAGGAGCGCCACGAGGGGCGGGGCCAGGAGCACGACGCTGTTCTCGTGGTACCCGGTGGTGAAGTCCACCGCGCGGCGGACCCCGGGGGCGAGCACCCAGAGCCACAGGCCCAGCTCGAGCAGGCGCTCGGGGCGGCGCGACCACACCGCGCCGAGCGCGACGGCGCCGCCGAGGTAGGCGTAGGGGGCGGCGGTGGCGAGCGGCGGGACGCTCAGGGCGACGAGCGCCGTGACCAGCGACCCGCCGATCGCGGCTACCGCTCCGGCCCGCGAGGTCACCCCCACGTCAGGGACGCCGCTCGGCCAGCCTCGCAAGCACCATCACGGCCACCACCAGCCCGGCGGCCGCGCCGAGCAGGACCCACGTGGGCAGGGTGAATCCGCTGGGCGTCAGCCGCGGCTCCGTGTCGACGCGCTGGAGGTTGACAGGCAGGCGCGAGGCGGAGTTCTCCAGACGGGCGACCTTGGCCTGGGCGTCCCGCTGTTGTTGGGCGAGCGAGCTGCGCTCGGAGCTCTGCTGGCTCAGCAGCACGGACTGCTGGGCCGTTTGAGCGAACGCGACTGCGCCGTCCAGGCGGTCCATGGCCTCCGCTGCGGCCTGGTCGCTGTCCCGAGCCAGCTGCAGCTGGGCGTCGACCTGCAGCTTCTGGCGGGCGGCGACCATCGCGAGATAGCTGCGCACGTACGCCTCGGTGGCCTCGCGCGCGCCCTCGTGGGTGGGCTGGAGCGCCTGGAGGGTGAGGATGTTGCTCTCGGGGGCCGCGGAGACGCTGACCGCGTCGCTGAGGTCGACCCCGGCGCGTCGACTGGCTTCGGCCACCACGGTGGGGCTGGCGATGAGCGTCTGCTGGGTCGTGACGTCCCGCTCGGTGACCTCGAAGGTCTCCAGGTCACCGGTGAGGCTCACGTTGGACTCCACCAGCACGTCGGACCGGCCCTGGTACTGCACGGGGTTCGCGCTCCCCCACACCAGGCCGGCCAGGGCGCCGAGCACGGTGAGGATGATGACCATGGCGACCGGGCGCCCCAGGATCCCTCGGACCGAGGAGCGCGCCCAGGTCCGACGGCCGCGTGCGTCGGGCGAGGTGCCTTCCTCGGCAGGTTCCTGGCGCACGGCAGCGCCGGACGCGGGGGCGGCGGGGTCGATCGTGACGCTGTCGTCGACGCGGGCAGGCACGGGGGCGACCTCCTGGGGTCTGGTGGTGCGGCAGGGCTGAGGTGGGCTCGCGGGGCTGACCCCCATGGTGCGGGACGCTGACGTCAGCGGTCGACCATCCGATCCGGTGGGTCCGCGGGCGTCGGGGGGCGCTGGTCCTGCAGCTGCTGGGCCAGGCGCAGGAAGTCCGCCTGGGCGCGCAGCACGGCGTTGACGAGCCCGGGCACGCCGTGGCGGAAGGACCCTTTCACCCCGTACAGCCACGCGAAGCGCGCGAGGGGCAGCGCCACCAGCCGGGCGGGCGAGGCGGTGCGGCCGGCGGCGGCGCGGTCGCGGGCCTCGACGGCGGCGTACCGGCCGACGACCTGGGCGATCTGCGAGACGGGCAGCGGGCGCCAGTGCACGAGGTGCCCGGGCAGCAGGTGCTTCGTCCCGGCCACCACCACCTCCTCGTGGACGAGCATCGACTCGTCCCACGTGCTGCGGCCGCGGTGGTAGAGCCGCACGCGGTCCGTGGTCTTGGAGCGGCGCTGGGCGCTGGGCATGAGGTCGCCCATGAGCTCGTCGCGCCGGTCCATCGACCACGCGTCGGCCGGGTCGGGGCCGCTGGCGAGGACAGAGCGGACCGCGCCGGCCAGCGTCGTGGTCATCACCTCGTCGGCCTCGAGGAAGACCACCCAGTCGTGGGAGGCGGCGGCCGCGCCGGCGTTGCGCTGGGCGGACCACCCGAGCCACGGCTGCTCCATCACGCGCGCGCCGAGGGACGCGGCGATCTCCCGGGTGGCGTCGTTGCTGCCGCTGTCGACGAGGAGCACCTCGTCCGCCCAGGAGAGCGCCCTGAGGCAGCGCCCGACGATCTTCTCCTCGTCCAGGGCCAGGACGATGACAGTCACGGGGACGCCGGCGTGCTCACGCAGAGCGCAGCACCTCTCTCATGTCGTTCACGAAGCGCTCCGAACCGTAGGCGCGCCCACGGTCAGCGATGTCCCGGCGGTCCCACTGTCGCGACGCGGCGTCGGCAAGGGCCGCTCGGAGGCTCGGCACGTCCTGCCCGTCGAAGAAGACGCCGGTGACGCCCTCCACCACCGTCTCGCACGCGCCCCCGCGCCGGTAGGCGACGCTCGGCGTCCCGCAGGCCATGGACTCCACCGGCACCAGCCCGAAGTCGTCCTCGCTGGGGAAGACCACCGCGCGCGCGCCGCGGTAGAGCTCGGCCAGGGCGGCGTCGTCCTGCCAGCCCAGGAACCGGACGTTGGGCGGAGCGCCGGCCTCCAACCGCTCACGGTCACGGCCCTCGCCCGCGACCAGCAGGTCGAGCGGGAGGCCGCGGAAGGCCTCGATCACCAGGCTGAGGCGCTTGTACGGCTCCACGATCCGCCCTACCCAGAGGAAGGTCGTGCGCGGGGCCACCTGGTCCTCGCCGGGGTGGAAGACGGTGATGTCCAGCGGCGGGGGGATGACGACGACGTCGTCGCGCCCGTACAGGCTCTCGATGCGCGAGCGCACCGCCCCGGACGCGGCGACGTAGGCGTCGGCGGTGTCCACGGCGCTGAGGTCGCGGCGGCGCATCCACGAGGTGAGGCTGCGCAGCAGCACGCGCTGCACGCCGCGGGCGTGGGCCAGGTAGCTGGCGCGACCGCTCCAGATCTGGCGCAGCGGGGTGTGGCAGTAGACGACCTTGCGCCCGGTGCAGCGCACGTGGTGGGAGAACGCGTAGGAGGAGCAGACCACGTCGCCCTCGATCACCGGCATGGCCCGCAGGACCACCGGGTAGAGCGGGGCCAGGGCGCGATAGACCCGGGCGAGCAGCGACCCGGGGAGCAGCGACCGTGCGCCGCCGTCGATGCCCATGCGGTCCAGGACGTCGCGCGAGCCGGAGATCGCCACCAGGCGGGACCCGGGGGCGACGTCGTTGGCGATCACCGCGGAGACCCGCTCGGCCCCGGCGAGCACGTAGGCGAAGTCGTGCACGACCGTCACGGGGGCCGGCGGGGCCATCACCTTCACCGCGCCACCACGGAGCGGTACACCCGCTCGAGCTGGTCGCCCAGAGGGCCTGGCGCGAAGTCGAGGCTCCGCGCGCGCGCCGCGGCGCCGAGCCGGGCGCGCAGGTCGACGTCGGCGACCACGCGAGCCAGCGCCTCGCTGAGGGAGACCTCGTCGCGGGGGGTGAACAGCAGGCCGTCGACGCCGTCGGTGATGACCTCGGCCGGGCCTCCCTCACCCGAGGCCACGACGGGCAGCGCGGCGGCCATCCCCTCGATCACCACCTGCCCGAACGGCTCGGGGATCACGGAGGTGTGGGCCAGGACGTCCAGCCCGCCCATGACGCCCGGGACGTCCTCGATGAAGCCGACGAGCTCCACCCGGCCGGACAGCCCCAGCTCCTCCACCAGCGTGTCCAGGGAGGCCGCGTAGTCCTCCTCGCCGAACATCGCCGAACCGACGATGCGGGCGCGCACCCCCGGCACGTCGGCGAAGGCGCGCGCGAAGGCGCGGAGGAAGAGGTCCTGCCCCTTCCAGGGCGCGAGGCGCCCCACGAGGCCGACGACGAGGGGGTCGCGTTCGGCGGCGACGACCTGCGGGTAGCGCTCGGTGCTGACGGGGTCGCGCAGCATCTCCTCGCCTCCGTGCGGGAGCGGGGCGCCCGGCAGCGTCGCCAGCGTCGCCTCGGAGTTCGCGATCACCGCGGCCGGGAGACGGCGCGCGGCCAGGCGCATCACGGCGACCGCCGAGCGCGGCATGAACTCGGTCGCCACCCGGTCGCGGGCGTGCCAGACGTGGGGGACGCCGGCCAGCCGTGCGGCGAGACCTCCGTAGACGTGCGACTTGTTGGAGTTGGTGTGCACCAGGTCCGGGTCGATCTCCTTCAGGCGGGCCCGGAGCGCGGCGACGTGGCGCAGCACGTCGAGGACCGCGCGCCAGGGCAGCCGGCGTCCGTCGAGGGCGGCGCGCCTCACCGCGTTGGTCCGCGGGTCCAGCGGGAGGACCTCCACGGCCACGCCGACGTCACGGAGGCGCTCGACGAGGGGGCCGTCCTCGGCCAGGATCACGAGCGGGTCCACGCCGTCGACGTGGGGCAGGAGGCGCAGCAGCGCCAGCTCCGCCCCGGAGAGCGCAGCGCTGTGGTCGAGGTAGACGACCCG
>JBBSRD010000180.1:0-6544 GCA_038243415.1 Actinomycetales bacterium
GTGCTCGCCGCGCTCGCCTGCGCCGGCGCCCTGCTGGCGCTCGGGGCCGGCACGTGGGTCAGCGCGAGCGTCGCCGACCCGCTCACGGAGGCAGCGAGCCCGCTCGTGGTCCCCGGCGGGGAGGCCGCGCCGCTGGTCGCTGCCCTCGCCCTCGTCGGGGCCGCTGCGGCGATCGCGATCTCCACGGCGCGCCGCGTGCTGCTCCTGGCCTCCGCCGTGGTGCTGACCCTCGCCGGCCTCGGGGCGCTCGCGGCGGCGGCGGCGGTCCTCCTCGACCCCGCTGCCGCGCTGGCGAGCGCCGCCGAGCAGGCCGCGGGCACCACGAGCGCCGCGCCGGACGACGTCCGGGTGGGATGGGCCCCCGTGGTGGCCGTCCTCCCGGCCGCCGGGCTGACCGTCACCGGCGCCTGGGCGCTGCTGGCGGGGCGGCGGTGGGCGAGCACCTCGCGCTTCGAGCGCGACGTCGCGGCGGTTCCGGTGGGCGGGGCGCCGAGCGGTCCCGGCCAGGACGACGAGGAAGGCCCCACCGTGGGAGGGGGGCGACCGGTGAGGGACGCGCCGTCCCCCGCGGACGACGACGAGGCACCCGGGGCGACGGCGTCACCGCGGCTCTGGGACGAGCTGAGCAGCGGCGAGGACCCCACGCGCTGAGCCTCACGTCCCGGCCGGCCCGGGCAGCGCCCTCGACGGACCCGCCGGCTCCTGCCGCGGCGGGCGGGGCGCACGGCATGATGGCGCCATGAGCACCGCGACGCCCCAGCCCGCCGGACCGTCCACCGCCCCCCGCGCCGACCAGCGCGCGATGGCCCCCTCCTCGAAGGACGCCGTCGACGCCCGCAAGGAGGAGATCGGCGGCCACGTGGAGAACCACGGCCACTCGACCGCCGCCTGGACCGGCGTGGCCATCGTCACTTTCGGGGCCCTGCTGGCCGCGATCGCGATGCTGTTCCCGCTGCCCTGGCTGGTCATCGTGGGGCTCGCCCTCATGCCGCTCGGCGGCCTCGTCGGCCTGGTGATCGGCAGGGGCGAGGGCAAGGCGGCCCCGGGCGAGAAGAAGGTGGTGCGCTGACCCGTCCGGTCAGCTGGCGTCGAGGCCGGTGCCGTCCTCGATGCACTGGTTGAGCTGCTCCTGCGTCCCGCCCTGCTGGAGGCAGTCGGTGAAGGTCCCGAAGGTGCTGCTGCTGACGAAGACGGCCAGCAGCACGATCCAGACGACGGCCAGCAGCACGGCGAGCACGCCGAAGACCAGGCCGGTGATCGAGACGCCGCGGTTGGTCGCGTCGCCGCGACGCACCCGGCGGACCGCCACGATGGCGAGGACCACGGCGACGATGCCCGGGACGATCGCGAGGATCCCCACGAAGGGGAGCAGGCCCAGGAGGAAACCGGCGATCCCGACGATCAGCGCCGCGAGCCCCAGACCGTTGCGAGGGGGGGCGCCCTGCCCGGTACCCGTGGACGTCGCCGTGCCCGGCGCGCCGTAGGGGCCGCCGCCGTACGGCGAGGGCTGCTGCTGGCCGTACGGGGACTGGCCGTACGGGGACTGGTCGGGCGAGGGCTGGCCGTGAGGAGGCTGGCCGGACGAGGGCTGTCCGTAGGGCGACGGCTGGTTCGAGGAGGGCTGCTGCTGGCTGCCGGGCAGATCTGCGCCGGGCTCGGGCTCACGGGTGCTCATGGCCCCAACGCTAACGACCGCGGGGCGCCGGGTGCCGCTCCTCACCTCGCCGGCGCTCGGAGGGGTCGGGCGGCAGGACTACCCTCCACCCATGGAGACCTGCCGCCACGGCGGGTCCGACGACCGCTGCTGGCGGGTCGCGTCGCCGCTGGCGGCGGACGACACGGCTGCGGGACCGGGAGCCGGTGACAGCCGGCCGAGGCGAACAGGAGTGACCGCGTGAGCGTGCTCGACGACATCCTGGTCGGCGTCCGCGCCGACCTGGCCCTCCGCCAGTCCGAACGGACGCTCGACGACCTGAAGGTGATCGCGCGCGACGCACCGTCGTCGCGCAACGCCGTGAGCGCCCTGCGCGCCACCGGTGAGGACGCCGGCAGGGTCAGCGTCATCGCCGAGGTGAAGCGCTCCTCGCCCTCGCGCGGATCGCTGGCCGCCATCTCCGACCCCGCGGCGCTCGCGCGCACCTACGAGGAGAGCGGCGCGGCCGTCGTCTCCGTGCTCACCGAGGAGCGCCGCTTCGGGGGCAGCCTGGCCGACCTCGCCGCGGTGCGCGCCGCCGTGGACGTGCCCGTGCTGCGCAAGGACTTCGTGGTCAGCAGCTACCAGGTGTGGGAGGCGCGCGCCGCCGGGGCCGACCTCGTCCTCCTCATCGTCGCGGCCCTGGAGCAGAACGCGCTCGTCTCCCTCGTCGAGCGGGTCCACTCCCTGGGGATGACGGCCCTCGTCGAGGTCCACGGCCCCGAGGAGGTCTCACGGGCTCTCGACGCCGAGGCCCAGGTCATCGGCGTCAACGCGCGCGACCTGCGCACCCTGGAGATCGACCGCACGGCCTTCGCCCGGTGCGCCGAGCTCATCCCGAGCTCCGTGGTGCGCGTGGCGGAGTCCGGTGTCCGCGGCCCCCGCGACGTCGTCGAGCACGCCCGCGCCGGGGCCGACGCCGTGCTCGTGGGCGAGGCGCTCGTGACCGCGCAGGACCCCCGGTCGCTGCTCGCCGAGCTCGTCGCCGCCGGCTCGCACCCCTCGCTGCGTCAGCGCCACCCCTCACCCGACACCACCGACCCGACCCCGAAGGGCACCACCTCGTGACCTCGACCGCCGAACCCACCACCGCGCTGCCCCCCACCGCCGTGCCCCCCCTCGACGGCGGCCCCGGCAGCCCTGACGGGCTCCCCGGAGCCCGCGGGCCCTACTTCGGGGAGTTCGGCGGGCGCTTCGTGCCCGAGGCGCTGATCGCCGCTCTCGACGAGCTGGAGCGCGAGTACCTCTCCGCCGTGGCCGACCCGGCGTTCACCGGCGAGCTGGCCCGCCTGCACGCCACCTACACCGGCCGCCCGTCGATCATCACCGAGGTGCAGCGCTTCGCCGCCCACGCAGGGGGCGCGCGGATCATCCTCAAGCGCGAGGACCTCAACCACACCGGCTCGCACAAGATCAACAACGTGCTGGGCCAGGCGCTGCTCACGAAGCGCATGGGCAAGAGCCGCATCATCGCCGAGACCGGGGCCGGTCAGCACGGCGTCGCCGCCGCCACGGCTGCCGCCCTCATGGGCCTGTCGTGCACGGTGTACATGGGCGAGGAGGACACCCGCCGCCAGGCGCTCAACGTCGCCCGCATGCGCCTGCTCGGCGCCGAGGTGGTGCCGGTGACCTCGGGCACCCGCACCCTGAAGGACGCCCTCAACGAGGCCATGCGCGACTGGGTCGCGAGCGTCGACGACACCCACTACGTCCTGGGCACCGTCGCCGGGCCCCATCCCTTCCCCGCGATGGTGCGCGACTTCCACCGCGTCATCGGTGTCGAGGCCCGGGCCCAGGTGCTCGAGCTGACCGGCGCCCTGCCCGACGTCGTGGCCGCGTGCGTCGGTGGCGGCTCCAACGCCATCGGGAGCTTCCACGCCTTCCTCGAGGACGCGGGCGTCGAGCTCCTCGGCCTGGAGGCCGCCGGTGACGGCATCGAGACCGGGCGCCACGCGGCGGCGATCGGCGGCGGCGCCGCCGGCGTGCTGCACGGCTCGCGCTCCTTCGTCCTGCAGGACGAGGACGGACAGACCCGCGACAGCCACTCCATCTCCGCCGGCCTCGACTACCCGGGCGTCGGCCCCGAGCACGCCTACCTCGCCTCCACGGGGCGGGCCCGCTACGAGCCGGTCACCGACACCCAGGCGATGGACGCCTTCCGTCTGCTGTGCACCACCGAGGGGATCATCCCCGCCATCGAGACCGCCCACGGCCTCGCCGGTGCCCTGCAGGTCGCCGCCACGCTCCCGCCCGACGCCGTGGTGCTCGTGAACTGTTCCGGGCGCGGTGACAAGGACGTCGACACCGCCGCGCGCTGGTTCGGCGTGGTCTCCGAGCAGGACCTCGTGGCCTCCGAGGCCGAGCGCATGGCCGCCCCTGTCACGGAGACCGAGGGGAGCGGGTGGTGAGCACCGCGCCGGGCGCCGCCACCAGCGCGCCAGCAGGCTCTGCGGCTCCCGCGAAGGCCTCCAGCGCCGCCGCCATCGACGCGGCCGCGACGGCGGGACGCGCCGCGCTCGTGGGCTACCTGCCCTGCGGCTTCCCCACGGTCGCCGCCTCCGTGGACGCGGTGCGCGCGATGGTCGCGGGCGGCGTCGACGTCGTCGAGCTCGGCATGCCCTACTCCGACCCGGTGATGGACGGCCCGCTCATCCAGCGCGCCGCCGACGTGGCCCTGCGCGGCGGCGTCAAGGTGCACGACCTGCTCGCCTCCGTCGAGGCGCTGCGCGCCGGCGCCGACGCCGAGGACTCCTCGTGCTCCGCCCCGGTGCTCGTCATGAGCTACTGGGCGCCCGTGCTCACCTACGGCGTGGACGCCTTCGCGCGCGACCTCGCCGCGGCCGGCGGGGCCGGGCTGATCACGCCCGACCTCGTGCCCGACGAGGCCGGCGACTGGCTCACCGCCTCCGACGACCACGACCTCGAGCGGGTCTTCCTCGTGGCGCCGTCCTCCACCCCGGACCGCCTGGTCTCCACCGCTGCCGCGTGCCGCGGATGGACCTACGCCGCCTCCACCATGGGTGTCACCGGGGTCCGCGCCGCGGTCGGCGCCGGCGCCGCCGAGCTCGTGAGCCGCACCCGCGCCGCCGGCGCGCACCGCGTGTGCGTGGGCCTGGGCGTCTCCAACCCCGAGCAGGCCGCCGAGGTGGCCTCCTACGCCGACGGGGTCATCGTCGGCTCGGCCTTCGTGCGCGCCCTCGAAGAGGGTGGCCCGCGCCAGCTCGAGCGCGTCGCTGCGCAGATCTCCGACGGGGTGCGGTCCTCCACGGTCGTCGGCGGCCCCGGCGACCCGGCGGGCGCCCCGGCCGAGGGTCGGCCGCGGTGAACCCGGTGCTGCTCTCCATCCCCAGCCCCCCGCCGTCGTGGTCCTCCTTCAGCGTGGGCCCGCTGACCATCCACCTCTACGCGCTGTGCATCGTCGCGGGCATCGTCGCCGCGACCTGGCTCACCGAGCGCCGCTGGGTGGCCCGTGGCGGGCTGCCCGGCCAGGTCCTCGACGTGGTGCTGTGGGCCGTGCCCTTCGGCATCGTCGGGGCCCGGCTCTACCACGTCTTCTCCTCCCCGGACGCGTACTTCGGGCCGCAGGGCGAGCCGGTCCGGGCGCTCTACATCTGGAACGGCGGCCTCGGGATCTGGGGCGGCGTCGCCCTCGGCGCCGTCGGCGCGTGGATCGGCTGCCGTCGTGCCGGCATGAAGCTCGCGCCCTTCGCCGACGCCGTGGCGCCGGGCCTGCTCGTCGCCCAGGGGATCGGCCGCCTGGGGAACTACGTCAACCAGGAGCTCTTCGGCGCTCCCACCACCCTCCCGTGGGGCCTCGAGATCGACCCGCGGTTCCGTCCCGACGGGTTCGGGGCCGAGGCGACCTTCCACCCCACGTTCCTCTACGAGATGCTCTGGGTCTTCGCTGCCGCCGCGCTGCTGGTCTGGTGGGACCGCCGCACCCGTCAGGGCCACGGTCGCGTCTTCTGGGGCTACGTGGCCCTCTACACGCTCGGCCGGGTGTGGATCGAGGCGCTGCGCATCGACCCCGCCGAGCAGGTGCTGGGGCTCCGCCTCAACGTCTGGACGTCCGTGCTGATCTTCGCGCTTGGCGTCGTGGGTCTGGTGGTCGCCCGCAAGGGCCGCGAGGACGAGGTCCTCACCTCCGCCGGCGTGGCCGCCCGCCACGCGCTGGAGGAGCAGACGGAGGCCAGCGAGACCGCCGGGGATGCTGACCAGGAGAGCGCCGGCACCGTCGCCGGTGAGGGCTCGGTCACCAAGACCCCCTGACGCAGGGGGAGCGGGTCGTCGCGGCTCGGGGTGCTGCGATCGCCTCCCCGACGCCTCCTGCGCTCCGTCACCGTGGGCCGCCGCGCCTGCCCGCTGCGCGAGCGCGTGGGACGCGAGCCGGGCGCGGGGCTGATCGGCCCACCGCCCCACGTCGACACCTCCCTCCATCGGGGACCTCGCCCGGCTCGTCCACGACCTGAAGAACGCGCACCCGTCCGCGCGGTGCACGGGTGCGGCCCCGCCGGTCTCGCTCGAGCACGCGGGCGGCCCGGGGGAGCTCGGGTCCCGGAAGCTCTCTGACCGTGCGCGACCGGGTGGCGCCCGCGCGCCGACCCAGGGACGTGCGCGTCCGCGACCGGCGCGAGATCGCCGTCGACCGCGACGCCGGTCCCGGAGAAGGACGACCTCACGCGACGGGAGGACTCCTGGGAGCCCGTCGAGGCGATGGACGCCGTCAGCACCGTCCACGAGCTCACCGGGAAGCCGTGCCCCGCCCCGTGCCGTCGCCGAGGGACGCGCCGCGGCGGCGTCGATCGACACCTGGTGAGCGAGGGCCCCGGCGGCCTGGCGTCGCCGGTGACA